>PXAI01000074.1 GCA_003567135.1 Balneolia bacterium
TACCCGAAGGGCCGCGGAGGATCACTAATCTCTTCCGGGAAATCCCTGCAATCCTTCCAAACCCGGAACCATATAGGATGATTGTGAAAGATCATCCAGGCTCAGATCGCCTTCAATGCTTATCAGGATATGCTGACTTTGATCGTTTCCAATCAGCAGAAACTGGCTGATCCGGTCGTTTTCGCCGGTTGTGAGAAACCGGAAATGGGAGCCGCCGTCACGAATTTCCATGAGTTCATCAAAGTCGCGGTTCATCAACGTTGAGCTCAGGTTTGAGAACGCCTGGCTGACAGATTCGTTATCAACCTGATTTGATGTCAGAATCCTGATGCGATCCATTTTACTGGCCACGGACCTTCCCCGTTCACCGTGACGATTCGACATTATCTGCAACATGTGCCCGCTAATGTTGACATAGGTAAAGTTTTCATCAGCCGAAAACTGATCAAACACCTGATCTACATAGGAGGATTGAGCCAGCGAAAGTTGAGGTACCAGTGATGCCATAAATATGAGAGTAAATACCAAAGTTGAAATCGTTTTCATGATCCAGTTTCCTGTGTTGAGGTTTTTTGATCCAGTTGAGGTAAAGTTTCGAGTTGTTTGATTCCGCGGTTGAACGAACCGAGATATTCAAGTTGCTCAAGGCCGCGGGAAAGCGCCGAAACGGCGGCAAGTTCGTTATTTCCTGTATTCAGCAGCCCGGAGATATAAGCAAGCGTGCTTTCTGTAACTTGTTCCGCCTCGCGGATTTCCTGCTCCGTGTAGGCAATTTCGCCCAACCCGTTATCCAGCTGATAATTCGCAAACCAGATGAGTAGCCCGGCAGCAATAATAATGGCGGCGGCAGCGGCGGCGAGTACAGAAAATCGGGACTCAGTGGGATTTCGCCTGGCCTCAATCCGGTCGATTTCGGCAAAAACATCGTCATCAAATCCGGGATCGGAAAGCTCTGATTTTCCGGCTTCGTTTAAAGCCAGAATTAAATTGCGATCCCGAATCAGATACTCAGGAAGATCGGGCCGCCGGAGCAGAGACTTCAGCTCAAGATCCTCTTCCGGGGTGGATGATCCGTCGTACCACCGTTTGAGCAGTTTTTCAGCGTTTTTCCAGTCCATAGGTACTCAGGTCGTTAAAAAGTGTTCGTATTTTTTTCCGGGCTCTCGAAAGGTTTGCGCGGATGGCTTCGTTGCTGAGTCCGGTCTGGATTTCAATTTCAGCGTACTCAAACCCTTCGATATCCCGCAGATGCATCACCATGCGCTGCTGAGGCGGAAGTTCCTGCATCAGCCGCCGGATCAGCCTCGCGGAGTCGGTCATTTCTGCTACCTCCTCCGGATTCATCTGTCCATCCGGGTTTTCAGCGATGGAATCCACAGCGAAACTCCGGCGTTTTCTCAGGCGGTCAGTGCAGTGGTTTTTAGTCATGGTGACAGCATAGGCTTCGGTATTCCGTATTTCACCGATGGTATCACGATTATTCCAGAGGCGGATAAATATTTCCTGAACGGCGTCCTGCGCTTCTGCGTCGTCACCCAGCATCGTGCAGGCCAGCCGGAAAAGGCGGTGCTTCAGCGGAAATATTTGATCTTTAAACCTCTGCTTGTCCATCGGAAATGAATTAGGTTAGCGGCCGAAGCCAAACCCTCCGAGGAAGTCCAGGTTCATCGAACCGGCGCCGCCCGACATTTCACTGATGTCATCCATCGTCATGTCACCACGGATACTTACAAGAACGCTTTCACTGCCGCCGACAAGAACCAGCAGTTCAGAAATGCGGTCGTCAGTCATATTGGCCAGCAACAGGACGTCGTTTTCGCCCTCGCGAACCCGCACAAGCTCATGGAAATCAGATTCAGGAATTTCACTCAGAACCGAGTTGAAAAAATCCGGAACCGCATTTCCCCGTGAAGAAATCAGCCGGATTCCAGAGACTTTGCTGCGCATTTCTTTAAGAGTGGGATCATCAGAACGGCTGGTGATAATATCGAGCATACCACCCGAAATATTCAGGTTTGTAACACCGTCAATCGAAGAAAACCGATCAAAAACAGCGTCTGATTTATTTCCCTGTGCAAAAACCATCGCCGGCAAAAGCACCGCGGCAAACAGAAATAGAATTCCTTTTTTCATCATATAAAAATTTGGTTGAAGTTAAGGAACCGTAACCGGACCCTTTACTAAGAAGACGCACAAAACAGAAAAACGTTACACGCGGGAGGGAAAAGATTTCAGATCTGCGACGTGCGATTAGTGATTTGAGATTTTTTCGGAGTCAGATATTGCAACCCGGAAGATTAACCGCAGAGTTGCGCAGAAAAGAGATATGGAAAGAATTGAAGATATTTGCTGGTCGCAGAACTTGCTCCGGATGGAGCAACACGTCTGTAGCATAGCGAAAGACGTTTTTTAAAACGACCCGAGTTGAGATTTTGCAAAGGATATCCAAAGTAGCCGAAGGGCCCCAACATAATCAAACCACAAAAAAACGCATGAATCAGCAGGTCGGATCCTGCTAACCAAAATCTTCTATCAATCGACGTGAAAACTGCGGCAAACTCTGTCCAAACGTCAGAATTGTATCCTGAAATGGCTCTCCTTTTTTTCGGGCAATATCACTGATTTTCATCAATACAACTTTTGGTTTGATGGTATGCAATGCGAGTAAATATTCTTGCGGATGCACCGCTGCAATGCCCCATCTATTAAGATTTGCAGGCTTAAAGTCTTTCAGATTAAATGTTATGATAGTTTCTATTTGACCACAAACAGCTGCTGCCAATACATGCCGATCCTTTTCATGATTACTCATTTCAGGAATCAGTTTTTCATAGCCGGTTACAAATGCTTCAGGAAAAGACTGGCTCAAAGCCGATCAGACCATTTCGGAGTTATTATCCCGGGTTCCTCCGCAGCCTCAGATAGAGATCACAAACCGCAAAATTAGCAAGCACATTTGCATCAAGCAGGACTTTGTTTTCAGCGCTCATCTCCGGTGTAATCCGCTTTGTACTTTCCTGCCTTAACTACCTTGTCGAAAAGTACATCCATATTTTTTCTGCGATTTTTATCTCTCTTGTCCGCAAACTTTTTGAGGTCTCGAAAATAAACTCTCCGGTGACTCCCGACCTTATGATATGGTAGTTGATCCTCTTCCAGCATATTAACAACATGCTGCCGTGAAACCCCAAGATAACGGGCGGCATCCTGGGTAGTGAGCGCCTCATTTTCAGCCATTAGCACAACAGCAGAACCATCTCTGAGTTGTTCAGCAGCATGAACAATCAGTTTTAAAAAAGGCGCAGGAATTTCTGCCCTTTGTCCATCTGCATCAATGAAAGACGGATTCCCATTTCGAAGAATATCCAGAACAGTATCTGTTTCGGACGAACTTAATTGTGACGGATCTAATTTTAGTCCCATTTTTCGGGTGGCTCGGTTTAACGTTGAGATATAGTATAGAGAATAAACGCTATAAACACCAGGAGATTTCAGATTTGCGACGTGCGATTAGTGAGCTGAGATTTTTTCGGAGTCAGAACAAACAATATTGCAACCCGGAAGATTAACCGCAGAGTTGCGCAGAAAAGAGATATGGAAAAAATCGAAGATAATCGCCGGTCGCAGAACCGACCCCGAAGCGGGTCGAACACGAGTAACCCCGGGTGAAGAAGCCGAAGTGATAACGCAGGCTCGCAACCCGGGGTAAGCGAGTACCCATGAAAAAAGCCCAAGTTGAGATGGTGCTACCGATTATCAAAGTATCCGAAGGGCCGCAGCACCATCAAACCCAAAAAAATCCCCAAAGATTTTACGGCCAAATACCTCTGTCTTCGTACCGCTAAAATCTCCGGGGATTAATAAAGCTCTTAGAAAAACCCGGTTCTATCCGTTTTTCTGCCTGAAATCCTTCATAAACTCCACCAGCGCTTTTACGCTTTCTTCGGGGCAGGCATTGTAAATACTCGCCCGGATTCCGCCGACGCTGCGGTGGCCTTTCAGGCCGTTCAGGTTATTAGAGGTGGCTTCGGCGATGAACTTCTTCTCCAGTTCCTCATTTTTGAGGCGGAACGTAACGTTCATCAGCGAGCGGGACGCTTTTTCTGTGGTTCCGTTGTAAAACTCATCCCGATCGATTTCATCATAGAGCCAGCCGGCTTTGCGCTGATTGATTTCGTCGATGGCTTGTAATCCGCCGAGTTTCTCCAGCCAGCCCAGAATCAGATTTACCATGTAAACCGGGTAAGCGGGCGGGGTGTTGAACATCGTGCCCACGTGGGTGTGATAATTCAGGATCGTAGAAAGGTTCTCTTTCTGAGCAGTTTTAAGAAAATCCTTACGGATGATCACAATAGTTACACCGGCAGGACCCGCGTTTTTCTGGGCTCCGGCGTAGATCATTCCGTAACGGCTTACATCCAGTGGGCGGCTCAGGAAATCGGATGATGCATCGCAAATAAGCGGTACGCCGTTGCTTTCAGGCTCTTTGCGGAACTGCGTGCCGAAAATGGTGTTGTTGGATGTAAAGTGCACGTAGCGCCCATCCTTCGTAAGTTTCAGCTCGCTGTCTGTCGGTACGCGAGAAAAATTACTTTCCTCTGATGTAAACGCCACGTTCACATTTCCGAAAAGTTTAGCTTCCTTAATCGCCTTTTTCGACCACGTTCCGGTATTGATGTAATCCGCGGTTTGATCTTTGCTGAGGAAATTATAGGGTGCCATCATAAACTGTGTGCTGGCGCCGCCTTGCAGGAAAAGCACTTCAAAATCATCACCGAGTCCGAGCAATGATTTCAGGCGATCCTGCGCCTGCGCATCAACCTCCATGTATTCTTTGCCACGGTGGCTCACTTCCATGATAGAGGAACCACATCCCCTATAGTCTAAAAGCTCGTTTTTTGCTGTTTCCAGCACTTCAAGTGGAAGTACGGCGGGGCCTGCGCTAAAGTTATGTGCTCTGCTCATAATCGATCGTTTTTTAAGATAAAATGTTGGTGATGGTTGTTCTAACGGTTGTCAGAATCGGTGTACAAGTAATCCGGAACGCAGTTTTGGTTCAAACCACGTTGATTTTGGCGGCATAAGTAAACCGGCATCGGAAACCTCAACGAGCTCCTCAATGCTGGTCGGGTACATGCTGATCGCCAGCTGCGCCTTTCCGGTATTAACCAGGCGCGTCAGTTCTGCCGTGCCCCGGATTCCTCCCACAAAAGAAATATTCTTGTCCGTGCGCGGATTTTTAATTCCGAAATAAGGTTCAAGTACGTGCTGCTGTAGGCGTGACGCATCCAGTTTTTCAACGGCGTTCGGTGTATCAGCAACCGGCAGATCCATGCTGTACCACGATCCCGCGAAATAGATGCACACACGGCCTTTTTCATCCGGCGTATCGCTGTCGGTTGGTTTCAGGTTCAGGTCTGCACGCAGCTTATCGAACGTATCCTGACTCACGCGGTGGATTACGCGGTTGTAGGCCAGAATCTCCATTTGTTCCATCGGCACAAGTACGGCCGGGAAGAAATTCCAGCTTTCATCGCCGGTGTAATCGGGATTTTCAGCTCTCATCGCCTCCGCCGTGCGCGACGCGCTTTTGCACCGGTGATGACCATCCGCCACATACAGGCTTTTCACGTTTTTGAACGCATCCTCAAAAAACTCCGGAGAATCGGTTTTCCAGATCGTATGCTGAATGCCGTCATCTGCCGTAAAATCATACAGCGGCGTGTTTTCTTCTGTGATTTTCGCCACTCTCGCGTTGATATCATCTTTGCCGCGATAGGTAAGCAGCACCGGTTCGGCGTGCGCTTTTTGGGTGATGATATGGCGGGTGCGGTCATCTTCCTTATCCGGCCGCGTAAGTTCGTGCTTCAGGATCAGATCATTATCGTAATCATCCACGCTTACGTTTACAAAGAGTCCGAACTGAGGTTTTCCGTTGCGGATCAGGCGATACACGTAAACCGTCGGGTGATTTTCCTGAATCAGCGTGCCGTCGCTGCAGAATTTCTCCAGATTTTCGGCGCCTTTTTCGTACACGGCGTCGGAGTAAAGATCGGTTCCGGGCTCCAGATCAATTTCGGGGCGGATAACGTGCAGAAAACTCTTTTTTTTGCCGATGGCGAGCTCAATCGCTTCTTCGGTGTTGATGACATCGTAAGGAACGCAGGCGACCTCTTTCAGCTGAGAGGCATCAGGACGCCAGGCCATGAAAGGTTTAATCGTAATCATGAATCAATACTTTCTAAACGTGAGTTTGGGTTGATAATCTGATTTTCGTTTGCGGTGATAAGAGAAATAATATCGGAACAACTACCGCGATCCGTCGGCACGGAGCCGCAAAAGCTTCTTCTGTTTGTTCACCGTCCAATTGCTTAAATTAGGCCTGAAATTTACAAAAAAAGCCAGTCTTAACCTTATGAACGTAAACGGAAAAAATCTACCCGAAGATAAGCAAAACATGCTGTTATTCATGATGCTCGTGAAGCAGCACGAAGAAATTGCGCAGATGAATCTGGGCGAAACGCCCAACCCGGTCCATAATCGTCCTGAAGTGGATCTGAAAGCGGCCCGTTTTGCCATTGACACACTTCGCATGCTCCGCGAATATACGGCGGGAAATCTGGGGAATGAGCTGTCGGAATATCTGGATGCATCCTACAAAAAGCTGAAATCAACCTACGACCAAAAAGAGGCGGCAGAGAAAAAGCAGGATGATGAAGGCGGGGAATGACGAAAACTAAAGAGACAGAATGGAAGCCCGTCAAAGCGGCTGGCGGCGTGGTACTGAAGCGCGAAAACGGCGAACTGCGCGTGCTGATGATTTACCGGCGCGGCGTGTGGGATCTGCCCAAAGGCAAACTGGATAAAGGCGAAACGATCGAAGAATGCGCCATCCGCGAAGTAGCTGAAGAAACCGGAAGCGAACCACCCGAAATCACCTCGCCGCTCGGAACCACCGTTCACCGCTACACCGATAAATGGGGATCATTCGAAAAAACAACCTGGTGGTATGCCATGAAGACCAAATCCACGCTTTTTCGTCCGGAGAAAAAGGAAGGCATCGAAAAAGTCTGCTGGATTGAAATCGAAGAAGCGATTGAGTTGGCAGAGTTTGAAAACCTGAAGGAAATATTGAAAAAGGTTGAGCGGTGATGGGTTAATAAACAAGACAATTTCCCATAAAAACTGACAGTAAATTGCAATTTCCCGTTTCCTGTAGGTACAGGGCATGCCCTGTACCTACAGGATTGATTTTTAGTATTTTAACTGTATTCAGCCCCCGGTCAAACTGAAACAAGAAACGTAGTTTCACTAAAAGATAATCCCGGCACACGGATTCAGGGTGGGCTTTAAAAGCTAAAAATTTATATTCCTGCCCCGTTTCGAAACCTGGTCAATCCGTTCAACAACTTCAAGCCGGTACAGGTGTAAAACAGCAATGTCATCAGCTATTAAAGTTGTTCTGGGTTCTGTTGGATGGTTTTGCACTATTTGCACATTAAGTTCTTTTTCTTCGATTAGTTGAATCCCGTGTTCCTGAATATGCCCGACTCGCTGGCGCTGATCGGCGACTTCTTCAGGACTTAACCTGCGTTCCGACTGAAAATCATCCATCTTCCAGTCTATCCTGAGCCTGATCTCACCATTTTCCTGAGCGATTGTTACAAGTTTATTGAGGTGGGGATTATATGGCCCAAGCGGAACCTGCACGCCAACTGCGCAGGAAGTGAAAAGCGGAAAAACGATCACACACACCAACAGTAGGGTGAAGTGGGATTTGATATATA
>PXAI01000392.1 GCA_003567135.1 Balneolia bacterium
AACTACATACAAAAGATCAGCAACAGGACTTACGGCGTGCCTCACGCTCTTAATTTTCTTCATGAACAGTTTTTCGGCTCATGCCCAGAATGCAGTAGAGACTGATCCAGTGGTTCTGGAAACTACGATTTCAGACGGACAAACCAGCGTGTTTCCGTTTACGATAACGAATACCGGTAATGAAACGCTGGATTTCGTGTTTCCCGGTTATGAATCATCGCAGAGAGTGGTGACAAATCAGAACATATCTCAAATCATTGAGTCAAACTCTGATAGCTCAGATATACGTCAACAAAAAGAAGTTATTGACAGATATTTGAATCTGGGAGAAGCCGGTATTACCACTGCCGAACGGAAGATAATCGAAAGATTCGAGCAGCGGAATTCTGATCCGCAGATTTCTCCGATGTCACAGGGATTCAGTTCTTCTTATGACATAGAGTTCGAAGACCTCAACTTGCAGGGCGAAGAGTTCATGCTTGTTGATGAAGTAAGCGTATCGGGTGTATGGGAAGGATTTGCCGGAGATTTTGTATTTGAGGGAGGATCGGGACAAACCTGGGCTAATGATCTTACTATTCTCTTCACTACAAGTCCGGAGCTCGATCCGCACAATCCTGAAAACGTTGTATATCAAATCGGAGGATTAATCAGCTATGCGCCGACCGGATTTATTTTGTACTGGGGAGATGGAAACAGCGAGGCGCCCGGAACAACGGTTGATGTCGCCTATGGATTTGATCCTACGATTGAGATAAACGACCTTTACATTTGGATTGGAAACGGGTGGCAGTTGGGTGAAGGCACCTGGACGGGGTCTGTCAGCTTGTTTGGTTTATCTTCTCAGCCGAACTTCATAACATCTGTAGAGCCTGCTGAAGGTACAATTGCACCAGGTGAATCTGCATCAGTGGATGCCACTTTTGATGCGGAAGGGTTTAACGCAGGCACATATAATGGAAATCTACGCATGATGCTTACCGGTTCAGAAGATTCTGAAGAACTGATTCCGGTTGTAATGAATGTAGGCGAAATGCCCGGAATTTCAGTAGAGCCGTCTGCTTTGGAATTTGGGGATGTGTTTATAGGTCAGACCAAAAACCTTTCGGTGAGCATCGTCAATACCGGAAACTCTGCACTTATGTTATCAGACTTTGCAGTTGATAGTGATGTGTTTTCAGTTCCCATATCAGGGGCTATAACGGTCGGTCCATCTATGTCGCTTCAGGTAGCCATTGCCTTCACACCTGACTCAACCGGAGATTTCGAAGGCGAGTTTACGTTCAGCACGAATAATCCTGAAGTTGAATCGGTTTCTGTACCGCTCAATGGCTCCGGCCTTTCTGTGCCCGTTTTCTCGGTAAACCCGCTTAATTTTGAGCTATCGCTCGAAACCGGTGAGAGTACCACATTCGACATCACCATCGCGAATGACGGCGAAGGCGAGCTGCTCTACAGCATCCCAAGATTTGATGCGGAAGAAGCGTTACGCGGAAACAAAGATTTGATTCGCTCGATGCAGCAGCGCGCGCCATTTGTTGCTTCAGAAGAAAACCTCACAGCCATAAACGAGCGGAATCTTTTAGAAAGATACCGTGCCGGTCTGATCGGGGACTTTTCTGCCGAAGCAGAGTCCATTATCCGGAATATGAATCGCGCAGCCGAAGGATCAGAAGTAACTCCGGGATTGCTTTCTCTTAGCTCTGGTGAAGTTATTGAGTTTGAGGATTTCGAGATAAGCGGCGGACAATTTGTGCCTGCTACCGGCGCGCTTTCTGGTGAGTTTGAAGGCGTATCCGCCGATTTTGTACTCAATTCCAGTTTTGGTCAGACATGGGCAAATGACCTGACGTTGCTGGCTACCAGCACACCGGAACTTGATCTGCATGATCAGGACTCCATTCTTTTCCAAATTGGAGGCACTGTATCCTATTCATCCCTGAAATTCAACTGGGGAATGGGGAACTCTGATGCTCCGGGAACGGCCGTTAATGTAACGCTTGAGCTTATCCCACCTGTTGAACTGGAAGAAGTGTATTTCTGGATCGGAAATGGCTGGACGGATCATGCAACCGGATCGTGGACAGGCTCAATCGAGCTGAACGGTCTCGGTGGAACAGATCCTTTTATCACTGATGCGGTTCCTTCAAGTGGAAGTCTGGCACCGGGTGACGAGCAGATTGTGTCGCTCACAATTGATGCCACCGGACTCAACGCAGGCTCGTACACAGATTTGCTAAATATCGTGAGCAACGATATCAACTCGCCGTCGGCGCAGGTGCTCGGGACATTGTTCGTTTCCGGAACGCCTGAAATTTCGCTCTCAACGGATGAAATTGATTTTGGAACCGCGTTTACCGGCGGAAATACATCCGAAGGGCTTGTGATTACGAACTCAGGCACAGATATCCTGGAAGTGAGTTCTGTTACATCAGATAATCCGGAATTTCTGGTTGATGGCGGCGAATTCACGCTGTTACCGGACGAGACCGCGGTGGTGGAAATTATATTTGCCCCTGAATCCGAAGGCGAAAAATCAGGATCGATCACCGTTTCAAGTAACGCTGATTCCGGTGATGCAAGCATAGCACTGACGGGAACGGCCGTAAATCCGGGAATTCTTTCGGTTGATCCTGAATCGCTTTCATTCGAGCTCAACCAGGGCGAAACGGGTACGGCGATGCTGACGCTCAGTAACGTAGGCGAATCAGACCTTGAGTACACCATTTCAACGTTCGGCTCAGCCGGAAGCGGTGCACGTTCCATTGAAGTGGGAAATACTCCTGCCGGTGCAAGGATACTTCCCGAGTTCATGGCTGTAGGTAGAAACGCATCGCAGCGTGCCTTTAATCCGGACATCGAGTTAATGAATGAGGAAGGCGATATCATCTGGGATCAGCCGTCTCAAGGTTTCGATGGTATATTCAGTAACCTATTTCCGAACGGGTTTGGGGCGTATTCAGCTGACACTTTTATTCTTGAAAATACCTCCGTAATTGGATCAATCACAGCGTATGGTTTCCTGAACAGCTACTCGCCACCGGGATCTCTTAACCCATATGGCGCAACATTCTACATCTTCGAAGATGATAATGGTAAACCGGCCGGTATCCCTAACGACGGTAATGATAACCACATTTTCAAGTTTGAGGCATCCCCCGGAATGGATGGATTCAGCGTAATTGAGAACCAGGTGGATCATTCCTTCGAAAGGGAACTTGTACTCAATATCGAAGAGGCAACGGGTTCCGGCCTTCAGCTTGGCGCAGGAAAGTACTGGTTATCTGTATTCGTCAATAACGAAAATTCCAATTCAGATGCTGATACCTGGTACTGGTCTTTGGGTGCGTCCGACAAAAACGAAGCATCCTTTGTAGATCCCGAAAACATATTTCATCTGGATTTATTTGACTGGGAGAATATAGAACCCTTCGTTGGTTTTGGCGCCGCGAACCTGGCATTCACGCTGCGGGGTATCGATATCAACTTCCTCTCGTTCAATCCGGTTTCAATACTTATCGGACCGGGTGAATCGGTAGAAATCCCGGTACTGGCGGATGCGCAGGGCCTTGAGCCGGGTGAATATTTTGCCGAACTGAACATCACTACAAACTCGCCGGTCACGCCGGAGAAGTCGGTACCTGTGACCCTTCAGGTAAACGAAGCTGAAGTTGGCCTGCGCTGGGGCAACCTGCATTATCCTGCGGAAGTAACCATTAATCAGGGTGAGGATTTTATGATTCACGGCCTGGCTACCGTGGATGAAGAAATGCAGGCGAATGCCGATGAAATGGTGCGCATGTGGGTCGGATTCCATACATCAGACGTGCATCCCGCGCTTTGGGAAGAGGAAGTATGGATTGAAGGCCATTTTCATCAGCACCACGACGAAGCCGCCGAGTTTATCGTGAATGCAGGATCGCATCTGCCGGCCGGCGAATACTACTACGCGGTTCGCTATCAGATGGAAGGCTACGATTATTCGTACGGCGGCTATCATGAAGATGGCGGCGGTTTCTGGACCGAAGGCCTGCACGTTTCGGGACACGCCACGGTTCTGCAGAGCACGTCCACATCGGATGACAACCAGATTCCGCAGTCGTTTGCGCTGAATCAGAACTATCCGAATCCGTTTAACCCGACCACCATCATCAGCTACGATCTGCCCGAAGCGGCCGATGTAAGGCTGGAAGTGTACAACATTCAGGGTCAGCGCGTGGCTACGCTGGTAAACACTACACAGAACGCCGGAAGCTACACCGTAAACTTTGATGCAACCAGACTCTCATCCGGTGTGTATATCTACCGGATACAGGCAGGAACGTTCACCCGGGTACGCAAAATGACGCTGGTAAAATAATAGCGTCAGCTACCGGGAGATAGGTAACGCCGGATTCGGGATTTCCCGGATTCGGTGTTTTTTTGTGGTAAAACTGGCCTGTAGGGACAGGGCATGCTCTGTCCCTACATATTCGAAAATAATCGCAGCTAGCGGGAAAAATTGCCGTTTAATAGCACATCCAAATTTGAGGTGATATTTTATAAAATGTATATTAATCAATTGCTTATGGCTTATATCACGATTGTTATCGTGAATAATCCGGGCTATATTTGTTCATGATCATAACCCTGAAAGAAAAAGAATTCATTATAGTTGGCGGGCCTAACGGATCCGGTAAAACTACGCTTGCGAGGGAATTAATTGCTGATCAGGAAATTACATACATCAGTGCAGATGACATTGCTTATGAATTGAGTCCTGAAAACCCAGAATCTGTTCGTGTACAGGCCGGCAAAGAGTTTTTTAAAAGATTGAAATCATCAATCCTGCGCGGGGAAAATGTCCTGGTTGAATCCACATTATCAGGTAAGTCATTAAGCTCAATTATTAAGAGATATCGAAGGGAATATGGTTACACCATTACGATCTTTTTTGTTTATTTAGATGATTCAGATACATGTTTCGATCGTGTAAACGCCAGGTTTTTGAAAGGTGGTCATTTTGTTCCTGAAGAAGACGTCAGAAGGCGATTTTTTAGAAGTATCGATAATTTCTGGAACCTGTACCGAAACTTTTCCGATAAATGGAGCATTGTATATAATTCAGATGATAGTTTTGAAGAAGTAGCCCAAAAAAAGAATGAGGAAGAATTGGTGCTTGATGACAATTTATTTATTAGATTTAAGAACAAATTAGAAAACCATGAGTGACTCACCCAACCATAGCGAAGACATATTCCAGCTGGTCAGAAAGCTGGGAAACCGGGGTGCGAAAAAAGCGCAGGAAGAGAACCGCAGGCTCGGTATTGCCAATACGTATTCCAGAAACGGCACCATTTTTTACGAGCTTCCGAATGGAGAGATTACTACTGAAAGACCAAAGTATTTCTCTGATATGAAGGAGCTTTTGAAAAAAAGAGCCGAGGTTGCCAAAATACAATCTGAAGAGAATTGAAAGGTTGCGGACGAGAATTTGATCGGATTTGCACCTGATAAATGGTCGTAAAAGGTCATCCCCCTAGCCCCTTCGCAAAGGGGAAAAGATTTGTTTAGGACGCAATACGCTGTTATTTAACACTATAAGTGTCTTTTTGTGAAATGTTGTGATGAACCGACCAGGCTTCAAAATTGAAATACGGCGACTAACATTCCTGAAAGATAATCCCGATATTATTTCCGGTTCGACAGTGTAACAGTTGTACGCGACGCGTAATTTTCACCAATGAGATAAACGGGAAAGTCAGTGAAAAGTCAGCATATTGAAGAAGGTTCGCTTCTCTGGAAGCCCAGTGAACAGAGCGTGAAATCATCCAATCTGGTTAAGTTTATGGGGTGGCTGAATGAGCAATACGGCCACCATTTTTTGGATTATAATTCGCTCTGGAAATGGTCGGTTGATGAGCCGGAGGCGTTTTGGGAAGCAGTCTGGAACTATTTTGAGATCAAATCTTACACGCCTTACACCTCGGTTCTAAAATGGGATAAAATGCCGGGCGCGACCTGGTTTGAGGGCGCCACGCTGAACTTTGCTGAACACATCCTGAGAAACCGGACGGACAAATTTCCGGCGATTATTTACCAGACGGAAACGATTCCACAAAAGGAAATCAGCTGGGATGAACTCCATGCCCAGGTTTCGGCCATTGCCAAAAAGCTGAAGGAAATTGGGGTAAAAAAAGGGGACCGGGTTGCCGCATACATTCCGAATATCCCGGAAGCTATCAGCTCGATGCTTGCGGTTACGTCTATTGGCGCGATTTGGTCGTCCTGCTCGCCGGATTTCGGTGCTGAGAGCGTTATTGAGCGGTTCAGCCAGATTGAGCCCAAAGTCTTGATCACCGTTGACGGCTACCATTACAACGGAAAAGCATTCGACCGGACCGACCGGGTTTCCGGCCTGATCAAAGAGCTGGATTCGATTACGGACGTCATCTTCATCCCATGGCTGTCTGATACTTCGGCTGCGAATAAAATTGATACTCCGAAGAAGATTCACGTTTGGGATGATATCCTCAAATCAGACACACCCGGTGAAATTGAGTTTGCGCCGGTGCCGTTCGATCACCCGCTTTGGGTGCTCTATTCATCGGGAACAACCGGCCTGCCCAAACCGATTGCGCACGGCCACGGCGGCATGCTGATTGAGCATCTCAAATACATGGAGCTGCACGCTGATGTAAAGCCCGGCGACCGTTTTTTCTGGTTCAGCACAACGGGCTGGATGATGTGGAACGTGGTGGTCGCGGCGCTTTTGCGCGGAGCAACGGCGGTACTGTACGACGGAAGTCCCGGTTTTCCCGATATGAAGGTGCTCTGGCGATATGCCGAATCGGCCCAAGTGACCTGCTTCGGAACCAGTGCGACGTACATCATGAGCTGCCTCAAAAACGGGCTCAAACCGTCATCTGAATTTGATCTATCCGCGCTGCGGAGCGTTGGCTCTACCGGATCGCCGCTGCCGCCGGAAGGATTTAACTGGGTGTATCGCGAAATCGGCGAAGACATCCTGCTGAACTCCACGAGTGGCGGTACCGATATTTGCAGCAGTTTTGTGGGAGGAAATCCGATGCTGGCGGTTTTTGCAGGCGAAATTCAGTGCCGGACGCTCGGCACTTCCATAGAATCGTGGGATGAGGATGGCCGGCCGCTGACTGACGAAGTTGGCGAAATGGTCATCACCAAACCGATGCCCTGTATGCCGGTTTTTTTCTGGGGGGATGATGACGGCACCCGCTACCGCGAGAGCTATTTTGAGCATTATCCCGGCGTATGGCGTCACGGGGACTGGCTGAAAATTACTCCGCGCGGCACCTGCGTAATTTACGGACGCTCGGATGCCACGCTGAATAAAGCCGGCGTGCGGATCGGAACCAGCGAAATTTACCGTGCTGTGGAGATGGAAACATCCATTAAAGACAGCCTGGTGGTGAGCCTCGAACGGAAAAACGGCGACTGGTATATGCCGCTGTTTGTAGTGCTGAAAGAAGGCCAGGCCGTGGATGATGCGTTTAAAAAGAAAATCGCCAAAAACATCAGAGAGCGGATTTCCCCGAGGTTTATTCCGGATGACGTCATCGCCGTGAAAGAGATTCCCTACACCATCAGCGGCAAGAAGATGGAAAAACCGGTGAAGCGAATTCTGGACGGTGAACCAGTGAAAAAAGTGGCCAGCCCGGATTCCATGCGAAATCCTGAAAGCCTTGAGTTCTTTGTGGAGTTCAGTAAAAATCTGCCATGAAAACGGCCTGTCT
>PXAI01000205.1 GCA_003567135.1 Balneolia bacterium
ATATGCACATCGCGCTGCGGGAACGGGATGGAGAGGCCTTCTTTTTCGAAGGTTTTGTAAACCTCTTCGTTCATTCGGAAAAATACCGGCCAGAAGTTCGCCGCATCAACCCATGCTCGGACGGTGATGTCCACAGAGCTGTCGCCGAGTTCCTTCAGAGCAAGGAAAGGAGCCGGATCTTCTTTAATCCGCTCATCTTCTGAAAGCAGGCGCTTGATCACTTCGTATGCTTTATCGATGTCATCGCCGTAAGCAATTCCGAATGTCCAGTCCACGCGGCGTGTTGGCTGCACCGAAAAGTTGGTGAGTGAACCGGTGGCGAGAGGGCCGTTCGGGATATAAATCGTTTTGTTATCCGGAGTTGTAAGGATCGTAACGAAAATCTGAATTTCTTTTACAGTTCCCATGTGCCCCTGTGCATCAATAAAGTGACCCACTTTGAATGGCTTGAAGAAGAGAATCATCACACCGCCGGCAAAATTCTGCAGCGTACCGGAAAGTGCCAGACCAACGGCAAGACCCGCGGCACCAAGAATGGCGATAAAGGATGTCATGGCAACACCAAGCACGGTCAGCGCGGTAATGTAAACCATAATTTTCAGCAGAATTGAAATAAGGCTGATCGCAAACGTTCTCAGCGCCGGCTCAACTTCCCCCTTATCGAAGCCTTTACGAACGGCGTTAGTAAGAAACTTCACGACCCAAAGTCCGATCACGAGAGTAAGAATCGCGCCGATGATGTTCATTCCGTACGTAACGGCGAATTCGAACATCTTATCAGCATCTACATTATCTAAGAAATCCATAAATATTTTTGTTTTGATTAATTGATTTTTGTACAGCTCAGAGCTTTTTTTAAGTGCCTAAAAATAGGGATTTCATGGAATTATTAAAGATTTGAATTTCGTTACCTTTAGTAGGATTCATTAGAATTTTATTAATCAGATCCGAGCAAAATTAAACGCTGAACGTGCTTTTGATCGCTAAATCTGATTTGATCCCCCTAAAACTTTTTCTCATAACATGAATATTGAAAATAAATTTGTTCTTGTAACCGGCGCATCATCAGGTATTGGGCGCGAGTTTTGCCGTGCTTTTGCCAGGAAAGGTGGAATTCCCGTACTTGTTGCGCGCCGAGAGAATCGCCTGAACGAGCTTGCAGATGAGCTGAAATCTGAATTTGGTACGGAGGCTCTGGTTTATCCGGCGGATTTACTCGAGGACGGCGCTGTATCCCGCATGAAGGAATTTCTGGAAGGCAAAAAGGTTGAGATCGAAATTCTGGTAAACAACGCGGGATTCGGATTCAAAGGCCCGTTTGAAAAGCCGGAATTCAGCGAATATAACCGCATGATGCAGCTCAATATGAATATCCTTACCGAGCTTTGCTATGCATTTTTGCCGGGAATGCGGGAGCGAAAATCAGGCGGGGTGATCAATGTCGCGTCGATGGCGGGAATCGGGCCGGTGCCCTATTTTGGCGTTTATGCCGCCACAAAAGCGTATGTGGTCAGTTTATCGCAGGCATTGTGGAAAGAGTATGAGGAGCATGGGGTTCATGTATCCGCACTTTGTCCGGGTCCGGTGGATACCGAGTTTTTCGAAGTAGCCGGCGCCGATCCGGGGCTCGTTCCGGGACGAAGCCTGCAAACGCCGGAGGAAGTGGTTGAGAAGGCCATCGAAGGGCTCAACAAAAATAAACGCGTCGTTCCGACCAGTACCTCGCTGCGGGCGCTTTATAAAATATCGGGAGTTATTCCGGCCGGGATCTCGCTGTCTGCATCAGCCGCAATTATGAAAAAATAACCTGAATTGGCGGCCACGGTTCCGTCCAGAAAAAACATCAACATAAATATTGCAGGTCACAATCCCCCGAAAAGCCGTTTAAGCCCGGCGCAACCTCCTGAAACCGGATCTTTTGAATATATTGAGTGATGAAAGATCGGGTATGTAAGTATTCGGTATATTCATTAAATTTCTGAACTGTACAGGTTAACGCCAAATTTATCAAAGAAACTGACAAGCAGCATGCACGTTGAAGAGAACGATTCAAACAAACCATTGTTTGAAAACGACCATTGCCTTATTACGGCAAAAGGTGAAATTATCCAGAAAAGCGGTGAAGGTTTTCCCGGCCGTACCATATCAATCATCTCTGAAGAGGAGCCTGAAGCGGCCGTTGAGCGCTTTACAGAAGCGTTTAAACAGCTGGAGCGCCAGGTTGTCGATACCCTCGACTCCATTGATTTCGGAAAACCGGCGGAAGAACTTGACAAAATGCGTGCTGACCTGCTTGATACTATCTCCAAAAAAGATGCAGTCGGTGACTTTCCGGGACTGATTAAAAAAGTTGAGGAAGCTTTTGAAAACGAAAAAAAAACCGCGGATGAGGCGTCTGCAGAAGAAGCTCCCAAAGCGGAAGAAGCTGAAGTGAAAGAAACCGAAGCTGCCGCCGAAGCTGAAAAGCCCAAAGAGGAAAAAGCAGAAGAGCCTGTAAAGGATGAGGCAGAGGAAGCAAAAAGCGAAAAACCTGCCGAAGAAAAAGCAGAATCAGCCGATACGGAAGAAACTAAGGCTGAGGATACGGATGATAAACCGGCTGACGCGGAATCTGAGGAAAAAGAGGAATCCGGTGAAGTATCTCATGCGGACATTCTGAAAGAAGCCGAAGAAGTTGTGGAAGCGGGGCACATCCAGAAAGCAAGAGCCTTCTTTGATGATCTGCCAAACCGCCTGACCAACGCCCCTGAACTGGAAGAAGCTGAAGCAGCCGAATTTCAGGAAAAGCTGGACGCTCTGAAAAAGAAGTTTGAGGAAAAACAGCAGGAATATCAGAAAAAGCAGGAAGAGCGTCGCGAGAAAAACTTTACGTTCCGCGAGGAGCTGCTTGCCCGCATGCAGCGCATTGTGGATAACAAGCACTGGCACAAACAGGGCGAAGTGAGTGGAATCCAGCGTAAATTTGACAATGTGCGTCCGCTGCCAAAAGAAGGAGTTGAGGATCAGGATACGAAACTGAAATCGCTGATTGCGGTATTTGATGAAAACCGGGTTCAGTATCTGGTTGAAGCCAGACAAAAAGAAGAAGAGAATCTGATTGGCAAGCTTGCAACTGTAGAAAAAGTAGAGCAGCTGACAGCAAAGTCCGGCGAGGAAACCGAGGACTGGGAAGCACTTTCGCAGGAATTGGAAAAATATTTTGCCCAGTGGAGAAAAATTGGCCGCGTTCCGAAAGATCGGGAAAAGGATTTGTGGGAGCGCTACAATACAGCGCGCGATCTGTTTTTTCAGAAGAGGATGGATCACGATCCCAAATTCAAAAAAACGGTCGACAAGAGTGTTGAGAAGCGCAAAAAGCTGATAGAAAAGGCCAAATCTCTCCTTGAGATGGAAGATATCGCTATGGCTGCGCGGCAAATCAACAAACTGCACAGCGACTGGAAAAAGCAGGGCCCGGTTCCAAAAGAGCTCAACGACCAGCTATGGGAGGAGTTCAAAGCCGCGTCGGATGCGTTTAACGAGCGGAAGTCCGAGAACATGGACACCATCCGTGAGCAGGAAAACGAGAATTATAAAACAAAGCAGGAACTGTGCGCTAAGGCAGAGGAGCTTGCGAATTCAGATGATGTAAAAGGCTCGCCGAAAGAGATGGAAAAACTCTTCAGCGAGTGGAAGAAGGTTGGCCCGGTACCTCGTAAAAAGTCCAACCCTATCTGGGGGCGTTTCCGTGATGCCATGGATAAGTACTACAAAAAACGTCGCGCTCATTTCAAAGAGATGAAAGCCGGTCAGCAGGAAAATCTGGAGAAGAAGCGCGAGCTTTGCAAGCAGATTGCCGCATTTGCCGAAGAGGAAAACCCGGAAGAGCATCTTCCAAAAGTGAAGGAACTTCAGGAACAGTACAAGCAGATCGGTTTTGTGCCTATTCGCCAGAAGGATAAAATCTGGGATACCTACCGCAAAGCGTGCGATACGTTTTATAATGCCCTTAGAGGCAGTACCGGTGGCGGCGGCGGCGGACGTCGCGGAGGCGGAGAGCAAAGCGAAGAACGCAAACTAACCTCCGAGATATTCAAACTCAGAAAAGAAGCGGATCAGCTGCGCGAGAAAATCCTGAAATATTCTGATACGATGACCTACTTCAAACCCAATAAAAAAGGTTTGAAACTCCGCGAAGAAATTCAGGAAAACATCGACAAATCGGAGAAAGAGCTCGAAAAGAAAAACACCCGCATCGAAGAAATCCAGGCTCAAATAAACGAATTGCGTAATTCGGAAGAGGGATAGGAGATTCGGGGATTCGGAGATTCGGAGATTGATTATTTCAAGCGAATCATTCAAAAATGCATTTCTAAATTTCCGGGCGGACACGCAGGTCGGGGCGGACACGCAGGTCAGGGCGGACACGCAGGTCAGGGCGGACACGCAGGTCCGCCCCGACGGTGCCCATTTTGAATTATCCATTTTGAATTTTGAATTCTCTCCCTTCTCTTTTTTTTGAAACAACTTTCTCAGAATCCGTATATCTTGAGTGAATAACACTCTACGGGTTTTAAAAGATGTCACCTCAAAGAAAAGAAAGCCAAATACTGAAGCCGTCGTTTATTTTCAGCTATGTCGGGCTGTTGGGGTGCATTATCTACATTCTTCTGCGTCCCTCATTTGATTTTCACAGCGCCGCACCGATATACGAGTCGTCGGTAAATGTTAGCGAAAGGGCATCGTCTATAGCCTCGCGGGTTGATCTTCCTGTCGATTCACTTGTTTCAATGACGCAGCGCTATTCGGATTCCCGGCTTTTTGAAAACCTGACAGCGGAAGATGCATCCAGAGCCGGAACAACGCCTCACGTTTTTAACCGCGTCGGCATGCCTCTGAACGGCTGGGATGTTCTTTTCGCAGAGAAGTATCAGCAGGCGGCGGGCCTGATGGATGCTGAAGCAACGTTCCAGTCCATCGGACACGCCATGTTTCGTTTTGATAATGAGGGTCGGGTCAGCCTGGCCCGTTTTCATCCGGATAGAAGTACGGCAGGATATTCCGGCGATGACCTGCTCGGATTCAGTCATGAGCTGGTATTTGACAAATTTGGGTACAATCCCCTGAGCTATCGCCAGACTAAACCTCAGATGCCGTTAATTGAATCGGAACTGATGTCCGGAGAACCGCCGTCTGTTATTCTTGAGGAAACTCCGGAGCGCGTTGTGTTTTCACGCGTGAATCAAACGGTGCCCGGTCCTGACAGCCTTGTTATTCGCTTCAGGCCGCTGGATGTTTCCGATTCAGAGCACCAGTTCAACGTTGAAATTCTGGGATTCAGGGCGCATAACCTGGAAGACAGGCCGGCCGAAAGTGCGTCCGGTTTTGAGATATCATCCAGCCAGATTTCTTTTCTGATTACAGCCATGCTGATGCTGCTTCTGGTATTCGGCATGTCCATCAGGCAGATTTTTCGCGGGCGCATCGAATGGAAGCGTTTTACCATTCTGGTGTTTCTGTTCACAATTATTGGCTGGCTCTGGCTGGTTTTGTTTTACTATCCGACCTATTATCAGCTGTTCAGCGATGGAGTTGTGATATTTGATCTGTTTCAGCAGCTGATGATTGCTCTTTTTATGGCGTTATACAGCGGTTTGGCGTACGTAGCGTGGGAATCGCTGGCGCGCGAGCAGAACAACGGCCAGATTCCTGTAATGGACGCGATCTGGTCTGGAAATATTATTAACCGGCAGGTTGGCGCTTCCGTTTTAAGCGGATATGCGGTCGCCGGACTGATTCTCGGAATTTTTGCCGTTGGTGCGTATGCGCTCGGCGTTTTTGTGATTCAAAGCGACAGTGTGGCGTTTTCGCACAGGGAGGCGGCTTCGCTGGTACCGGGACTCAACGTTACGATGAACGGCTGGATGAGCTCGATGATGTACGTGATTGCCCACGTGGCGCTTATTTACTGCATAACGGCACTCATAACCGGCAAAAACTGGATTCAGTTTTTTGTAACTATCCTTATTGCCGCCTTCGCTTTTACCGGCTCCGGCTACTTTTTTGTCATCACCGGCGATTTCTGGACCAAATACTTACTGATCACGCTGATCTGTTTTCCTCTCGTGCTTTCGTATCGTTATCTGGGGCTTACCTCGGCGGTTATCGCTTGGTTTGTAGTGCTGCTATTCACAAAAATGCTGCCCTTTGTAAACTCATCTGATCCTTCGGTATTATTTGAATCATTCATTATTTCAGGTGCGCTAATCGTGCCATTTGTAGTTGGCCTCACGGGATACCTCTCCAAAAAATCCCTCAAAAATACACGGAGGTATGTACCGAAATATGAGGAAAAACTGAAGAAGCAGCTTCGGTATGAGCAGGAGCTTCAAATCGCCAAGGAGAGCCAGTTTGCGCTTCTGCCGCAAAAAAATCCGCAGTTCAGCGGGATGGATGTGCATGGATTTTTCCTGCCGTCATTTGAAGTGGGAGGCGATTTTTACGACATTATTTCCGTTCAGGACGACGAATCAGATAACTCCGTACTGGCGCTTGCCATTGTGGATGTATCAGGAAAAGCGATGCAGGCCGCGTTCAATGCCGTATTCACAAGCGGATTACTGCTGTCGAGGATCAGTTCTGATCAGCCCGAGGAAATTCTGACGCGCGCCAATCCAACGCTGTACTACAAAACCGATTCAAAGACGTTTGTCACCTGTCAAACTGCGCGCGTGGATGCCGCACGCGGAATTCTGACGCTGGCCAACGCCGGACACTGCCCGCCGTTCCTGATTCGCGATGGTAACGTAACCGAGATAAAATCCGCCGAGCCGCGATTCCCGCTGGGCATCAGGGAACATGTGAATTACAAAAGCACCACACACGATATCCAAAAAGGGGATCTGCTGATTTTTTACAGCGACGGACTTCCCGAAGCAAAAAATAAGAGGAGCGTCAGGTTTGAAGAAGAAAGCCTGGGCAAACTGCTGAGTTCGATTGACACAAACTCATCAGCGAAGGAAATTTCAGAACACATCAAAAAAGAGATTCTGGAGTTCAGTAACTACGAGCTTGCTGATGATACGACGCTGATTATAATTAAGATAGGGTAGGGTGAATTCAGAATTCAAAATGGATAATTCAAAATTGGGTTGATCGGATCTCGTTTTGAGTCATGGAAGTAGTAATTAATAGATGCCGACTTTTAACGCAATAAGAAATCCGGCCTATGGATAAAATGGCGTTAAGAACCGCAAAGATAATTCAGAATTATTGAATTGAGAATTCAGAATTGACATGCGCACGCATACTTCAATTCCCATGCAAAAATAAATATTAATTCAGCCGGCGGTTTTTGGGTTACCTGACGTCTATGCGACTGCTGGCGCATCCGCACAAAAGGTAACAACGTCTTTTACGGAATAATCGGGTTCGCAAATTACCAAATCCTTCTACTTCGTTCGCAAATACTCCACAATAGCGCGGGCTTCATCAACCGAAATATTCTGATCCGGCATTTGCACCATGTATTGTTTTTTTAGCTCAATTCCGATGGGATGTTTGCGCGTCATTTCATCGGGGTTGATGGTGAAGTTCATGACAAACTCAGGTGATCGATTGGCCAGAAACGTTTCATAAGGAGGGCCGATCTGGTTACGCCCTGAATGATGGCACGAAAGGCATTTCTGATTAAATATCCGGCGGCCGTCCTGCGCCAGCTCAGGATTCAGTTCACCGAG
>PXAI01000394.1 GCA_003567135.1 Balneolia bacterium
GCCGGAGCCGGGCTTTTGGTGTTTGTTTACGAAGATGATAATCTGGACGGAACGCCCGATTCCTGGCCCAAACCACTTAATGTAACTGGAGTGCCAAATATTGGCGATGTAATGGTTACACTAAAAAGGGAAAGCACAGACGGGATGGAAGGTTGGAATATGGTCAGCAACCCATTCCCGTTTACACTGGACTGGGCTGATGTTCTTGCTGATGCTGACGATATTCAGGCCACCGCTTATACCTGGAATCCAAACAGACCGGGCGGCGCAGATTATATCCATACCGGGGATGAATGGGATGGCAATATCGCACCATTTCAGGGCTTCTGGGTTCGCGCAGATGATAACGATGCCGAGCTGACGTTTAAGGCAGAACACGCCGCAGATTCAGAAGGGGATCTCTATTTTGAAGAACAGGTTCCCGAAATCCGGATGCAGGTTCAGAATGAGGAAAACTACAGCAGCACTATACTAAGATTTGATCCCGGAAAAGCGATGGAGCCGGGGATGTACAATGCGGTTCGTCTTGGTAGCCTGTCGTCAGATTACCTGGATATTTACACAACCAGAGCAGAATCCCCGGAGCGTTATGCACTTCAGTATCTGTCGGATGAAATTGCTGGCGGATATGAAATTCCGATGCACATCGAAACCTCCAGAACCGGTTACTTTATGATTGAAGCCGAAGATCTCTATTTGCCGGAAGGAATTGAGGCTACGTTCTATGATGCAGAAACTTCGGTAAAAATGACGATAACCGAAGATTTTAGCTATGAGTTTTTCACAGATGATGCTGCTGAAGCCGCGCGTGAAGAACTCTCACCATTAGCACGGATCGCAGAGGCGAAAGGCCCGGCCGTTAAGGCAGATGAGCTGGCACAAAGCCGCTTCCGGATTATGCTCACCAGCACCGCAACGGATATTGCGGATGAATCTGATCTCCCAGCCAGAGTTGAGCTGGCGCAGAACTACCCGAATCCGTTCAATCCAACCACGCAAATCAGCTATGCATTGCCCGAGGCTTCGGATGTCACCCTTGAGGTGTATAACGTAACCGGCCAGCGTGTGGCAACGCTCGTGAACACGCATCAGTCAGCCGGCAGCCATACCGTAAACTTCGATGCCACGAACCTCTCCAGCGGAATGTATATTTATCGCCTGAGAGCAGGAAATACGGAGTTGACGCGAAAAATGATGTTGGTGAAGTAATTCAAAATGCAAAATTTAAAATGCAAAATGGCCGGTTCGCTGCCTTTTCGATTCAATCGGGGAGGAGTTGGATCGGCTGTTTTCTAACATGCCTGTAGGGTGATCTTAAAAGCAAATCGCAGAGCGATGGGAGTAATTCTAGAAGGTGAGAAATTGATACGCCCGGCAGGCCTGTGGTAGAGACGCGATACTTCGCGTCTCGATGCTTCTGCGTCTGTATGCGTCGCGTCTCTGCTACAACGCCTGCTTCTTAGCTGGATTTTTACTAAGCAACATTCTGCAACAAAAAAAGCCCCGTCGGTTGACGGGGCTTTTTGATTTTTGGAATATTTTCAGAATCCCGGGGATTCTGTCACCACATCCGGGTTATTTTTTCTTGGGTGGAGTGCCGAGGTGGACGCCTTCGTTGTAGGCTTCGGCGGCGGCTTCCATGATGGCTTCGGAGAGTGTCGGGTGCGGATGTACCGCAGCGATTACTTCGTGGCCGGTGGTTTCCAGGTCGCGGGCCAGTACGGCTTCTGCGATCATTTCGGTTACGCCGTCGCCAATCATGTGGCAACCGAGCCATTCGCCGTATTTGGCGTCGAATACTACTTTTACAAATCCTTCCTTGTGGCCGGATGCTGCCGCTTTACCACTCGCTGAAAACGGGAATTTTCCGATTTTCACTTCGTGTCCGCGTTCCTTGGCCATTTTTTCGGTTAGTCCGACGGAAGCCACCTGAGGCTCGCAGTAGGTACATCCGGGGATGTTATCGTAGTCAATCGCCTGAGGATCCATGCCGGCAATTTTTTCGATACAGCAGATCGCTTCGTGCGATGCTTTGTGGGCAAGCCACGGAGCGCCGATCACGTCGCCGATCGCGTAAACGCCTTTCGCATCGGTTTCGTAGGTTTCTTTGTTTACAACAATGGAACCCTTTTCAACCTTCACGCCGGCATCTTCAAGGCCGAGGCCTTCCACGTTGCCAACTACGCCAACGGCGGAAAGAACCACATCGGTTTCGATCTTCTCTTCGCCTTTCGGGGTTTTCACGGTAACGATCACGTTTTTACCTTTTTTCTCCACTTTTTCAACGGAGCTTTCGGTCATGATCTTCATACCGGCTTTCTTGTAAATTTTCGCCAGCTCTTTCCCGATATCCTCATCCTCAACGGGCAGGATAGTTTTCTGAAGCTCAACTACGGTAACCTCGGTTCCAATCGTGTTGTAGAAATAGGCAAACTCAATTCCGATCGCGCCGGCGCCAACAACGAGCATGCGCTTGGGCTGCTTTTCCATCTTCATGGCGTTTTCAGAATTGATGATCGTTTCACCATCAAATTTCAGGTTCGGAAGCTCACGTGAACGCGCTCCGGTAGCGAGGATAATATGCTTCGCCTTTACCGTTTCGGTTTTCTTGTCTTTGTCGTCAAGAATGTTAACCTCACCTTTGCCGGCCAGTACGCCCTTTCCTTTGATCACCTCGATTTTGTTGGTTTTCATCAGAAACTGAACGCCCTTACTCATACCGTCGGCTACGCCGCGGCTTCGCTTGATGACGGCCGGGAAGTCAACTTCCACATCGCCAACTTTAAGTCCGTAGTCTTTTGCGTGCTTCGTGTGCTCAAAAACAGACGCAGATTTAAGCAGCGCTTTAGTAGGAATACAACCAATATTCAGGCAGACACCGCCCAGATCACGTTTTTCAATAACAGCAGTTTTCAGGCCAAGTTGTGAAGCCCGGATCGCCGCAACATATCCGCCGGGACCGGTTCCAATCACAACAACATCAAATTCTTTCGCCATGATAGTCAGAGTAAATTGAGTTAATACTTTAAATGAAATTCTTAGCTTTGCAATTTAAGCATTTGAACCGAGTTTTTTAAATGAGGATGTGGTTTGGAAAGCTGTTTTTGGATGTATTGTGTATCTGCTGAATAAGTTCTAATCCTATGTACGGATAATCCGGGAATTGATCCATGGCAAAATCATGAAAATCAACTCTGTAGGGACAGGACATGCCCTGTCCCTACAGCACGCGAAAAACTAATTCTATCAGTTCGAAACGCCGGATTTTCATATTACCATTGTCAGGACCCACGCGCGCAAGCCCATTTTGAATTCTGAATCACTGTTGTCCAGCTTGCTCCGACTCATCGGAGGGGAAAACGATCTTACCGCGAAAAATCTGTTACTGGTTTAAAATAGGCTCGTTTTTTAAACTGAATTCAAAATGACCCCCCATAGTTGGTTGCACCGATCATCTCAATAAGACGTCGTTACCTTTTGTGCGGACAAAAGGTAACCCAAAAACCGCCGGCTGGGATAAAATGGCTAAACCTCCGCTGCGTTTCGCTAAATAAAATCAATGCTCCGCAACCATTGTAACTATTTCTGAGGTTAGTTAGCGGTATGATTTTATTCTTAACGCTTTACTCCACTACGGTTCTTAACGCCATTTTATCCATAGGCCGGATTTTAATTAAATAATGGAAACTCAAAACCCACGCGCGCAAGCCAATTCTGAATTCTGAATTCAATAATTCTGAATTCAGCATTTTCTTCCTCGCCAACTTTTTATTATCTAAAAAGAAAAAGCCATGACCAACTCCAAAGAACCGCTCATTTTCGGCAAACACGAACCGAATACGCTCAATCAGTTTCACGATGTGCTTTCACGGGCTGAAAAAGGTGCGCTGATGGCGGATGGTCACCTGGGCTATGTGATGCCGATTGGCGGCGTGGCGGCGTACGAAAACAAGGTTTCGGCGATTGGGGTTGGGTTTGATATCGCCTGCGGAAATATGGCGGTGAAGCTGAATATGAAGCGTCCCGATCTGAACGTCTCCGAAACGCTGGATATGATTTGCGACCGCATTTCATTCGGAATCGGCCAGAAGAACCCGGATGCCCCTCGGGATCATCCGCTGTTTGATGAACCGGCCTGGGAGGCCTATCCGGATGAGGAGCGTGAAAAGCTACGCAAACTTGGGCGCGATCAGCTGGGTACGGTCGGTTCAGGAAATCACTATGTGGATATTTTTTCGGATGAGGAGAACTACATCTGGATCGGCGTGCATTTCGGCAGCCGGGGATTGGGCCATAAAACCGCATCGGGGTTCATAAATCTCTCGCAAAACATGGAGTGGGGTGGCCGAGTTAAGGAAAATGAAGTGCTCATGGATATCAGTACACCACTCGGTAATGCCTATTTTTCGGCAATGAAGCTGACCGGACGCTACGCTTATGCGGGCCGCGAATGGGTGTGCCGCACGCTGGCGAGCGAACTTGGCGCTGAAATTCTGGATGAAGTCCATAACCACCACAATTACGCCTGGGAAGAGGAACACGACGGCCGGAAACTGATTGTGGTTCGCAAAGGCGCCACACCCGCATTTCCGTGTCAGCGCGGATTCGTGGGCGGCAGTATGGGCGATGATTCGGTAATTCTGGAAGGCATCGACTCGGAGCTGAGCAAACGTGCGCTCTACTCAACGGTTCACGGCGCCGGAAGGGTGATGAGCCGGACGAAAGCGGCCGGACGCTGGCGCGGAAGAGGAAAAAACCGAAGGCAAATCAAAAAGGGGATGATCACCCGGGAGATGATGAACGACTGGCTCCGTAAAAAAGGCGTTGAGCTGCGCGGCGGCGGCACCGATGAGTCGCCGCATGTATACCGCAGGCTTAAAGATGTACTGGCAGAGCACGGCGATACGATCCGCATCCTGCATACCCTGAAACCGCTGGGCGTGGCTATGGCAGGTGAGGATGAGTTTGATCCGTACCGGGATTGAGCTTACCCCGCCGGCAGATACCAGTACACCGCCCAGAAATGAAAAAAGCTCCCGGCCATCACAAACAGATGCCAGATTTCGTGGAAGCCGAACCAATCGGGTATGGGGTTTGGGCGTCGCACTCCGTAAATGACTGCGCCGATGGTGTAGGCCACACCGCCGCCGACCAGCCAGAAGAGCGCTTGAGAGGAGAGTGCCTCTGCAATGTAGGGCGTTAAAATTACGCCGAGCCAGCCCATCCCCAGATAAAGCATCAGCGAAAGCCAGGATGGCGCGTTCAGCCAGAAAAGTTTGAAAAATGTGCCGCCCAGCGCGATTCCCCAGATCACCGAAAACATGATCCATTTAAACTGGCCTTCCAGAATGATCAGAATAAACGGAGTAAATGATCCTGCGATAAAAAGATAAATCATGATGTGATCCACTTTTCGCAGCGCGCGTGTTCCCTTTTCGCTGAGGTTGAAATAGTGATAAAGCGTGCTGGCGGTGTACATCATCACCATGGTGGTTCCAAAAATGGCGAATGCGGTGACTTCCGTAAAACCCGTTCCGCGAATGATGAGCAGGATCAATCCGATAAATGCAAAAACTGCCCCCGCAAAATGGGTGAGACAGCTTACCGGATCTTTAATATTTGACAGCAGATTTTTCAGTCGGGAAATCTTCTTTTATGAAAAACGATCAGCTACTGAAGTTTTTCAAATTCTGAAATGTGGCTCGGATCAAGATCAACGAGCAGGTTGTACGCTTCAATTCGCTTGCTCAGCTCGGCATCAATGAATGCGGCGGTGAACTCGCGGTATTTTGCGCTGTATATGAGGTCAAAAAGCTGGCGATCAGTAGTTTGTCGCTGGGTATCGAGTATAAGTTCGAGCGCTTCAAAAATATTTCTTCGGGCTTCTTCAGTCCGGATCGTAAACAGATCCAGCCCGTGGCGATGATATCTGTACATCGCCCTGCGAAGGTTGTTGTAGTTCGGGTTGTTCATCGTGGTGATGAGCTGTCCGCGTGAACGGCGTGTTCCTCCGGCTGCGGTCCAGCCCGATCCCCCGCTTGCCTGGGCAACGTTAACCACGTTTTCAGCCTGCCGGAAAAAATCAGTTCCCCCGAGTTCAGAAAAGGTATCATAATCGTAGCCAAGCACCAGGTAAACATAAAAATCTAACACCGATGCAATGTCATCATACTGCAAATCATCATGCGTAATGTTGTGCGACCGGGTAAAATTGAAGCGCCAGTTAGTATCGTTTATAAGCAGCGTCGGCGTTTTGGCGGTGGTGTTGTAAATCGGGCGGAATGCTTGTACAATCAGCGTGGCGTCGAAATTGGCGTTACTGTCTACGCTGTTCAGCGTGATGGATAAATTCATCTCAATACGCTCATCTTCCTCAAACGTATCATCCGTCCAGCGCCTTTCGTTGATATACTCGGCGATCATCGGCTGCAGTTCGTTCAGGTAGTCGTAGCCGGCACTTCGCACCTGCGATGTATTCACTTCAACCCGGGCATTAATTTCCTGCGCAGCAATATGATTAAAAGGCGTAAACAGCCCTGTTAAAAAGAGTACAGCAGGCAGTATCCATTTTAAAAAACGCACGAGTTATAGTATTTTGATTAAGTATGTCGGCAATAAACGCCGGCTTTTTAATTTTGATTCCGGCTTTTCAGGTCGATTTCCCTGAAGTATTCAATTTATGAAAACGTTAGCTACCGCAAAAGATTATACCAGAATATCAGGACTTATCCTTATTCTCCTCCTTTCAGCAGGCCTGAGCGAGCTGAAGGCACAGCTGATCCTTGGCTCAAGAACCACCGCGATGGGTCAGGCCGTTACCGCGCTTCCATCCGACGAATGGCAGGTTTTCGGCAATCCGGCCATGATGAATTTTGAGGATAACGCCGCATCATTCTACGGAATCCGCTACTACGGATTTTCCGAACTCACCGACATGGCGCTTTCCGGCGTGTACAACCATAATTTCGGAACATTTGGTGTGGGGATGCACACGTACGGCGACGACATCTACCGCGAAAGCCGTTTTCGCCTTGCCTACGCCAGAGAATATGCGGGGATAAGAGCCGGACTCGTCGTGAACTACACACACTTCAGTATTCAGGATTACGGCTCGGCCGGTTCAGTAGTTTTTGATTTCGGGATGGCATACACGATCATCGACGGACTATGGCTCGGCGCCCGTGCAACAAATTTAACGCAAAGTACGGTTGGCGAAGCTGAAGAAGAACTTCCCCGTGAAATGGCCGTCGGAATCTCCTGGTCGTGGTCCGACCGAACCGTTTTTACCAGTGATTTAGTGAAGGATGTCCGTTTTCCGCTTTCGTGGCGCGGCGGACTTGAAGTGAGGGTAGTAGACCAGTTTGTGCTCAGGGGCGGCGTAACCACCGAACCGCTTACCTATTCCGCCGGAATGGGATACAGCATGGATCGCTGGGGAATTAACATTGTGGCTCAGCAGCATCATGTACTTGGCTGGAGTCCGGGGCTTGATCTCAGAGTATCCTTCTGATCAATCGTTCAACTCAGAGCTGTATGAGAGAAATTCTACGAAACTTTATTATAAAATTTGATTCCGCTTTAAGCCGCAGAGCGCTGATTGTGTTTTGCGGATTGTTCGTTTTTCTGATCGCATCCGCAGGTGATGCGTTCGCACAGGTTGAAGCGGACACCACCCGAACCGTTGAGGA
>PXAI01000175.1 GCA_003567135.1 Balneolia bacterium
GAAGCCGGAACCGCCTGCTTCCGCAAAAGCGTGCCCAGCGGCTCGGTGCCAAATTCTTTACGTTTATCTTGGGTCAACTGATTTTAGTTTTATACTGAGTTGCAGACATTTAAAGCCAATTGAAGCCCAACGGGTTCCGTAAGTATGAGGAATTGAGGATAAAAAACGTAAAAAGGATGGAGTATAGCCCGGATTATTCACCAAGAATTTTTTTCGCTGGCAAGGCGAAGGTAATAAAGTGAGCGAAAGGGTACTAATGTACCCTGAGCACACTTTTTTAGCTTCAACGCAGCCAGCGGGAAAAAGTCGCCGACTTATAGCACACCCAAATTTAAGGGAATGTATACTTGCTAAAACCTAAATTTAATCAATTGCTTATATCACATATTTAAATGATTCGTGAATAATCCGGGATAGGCGATAATTACCGGTTTCCGGGCACAAAAAAACCCGGCGAACCGGGTTTGAAATGGAAGTCATATTTTTCGGAAAATCAGGTCTGCCCGCTCCTAAAACTTTGGAGCGTTTTGATCAGCCCGTCCTCAGCCGAAACAGGCAGTGGTTTCCCCAACTCATTAACCAGCTTTTCATTTGAGACCACATAATTTTCAGTGAGTTTCTGAAGCCGCTCTTCGTTAAGCGGCAGAGGCAGGACGTTGCCAGCTTTGGCGATGAGGTTGATCAACGGTTTGGGCGTGTTCCAGATTCGGGGTTTGCGGTCGGATACGTTTGCAATCAGCTCAACCAGGTCGCGCGTGGAAAGCGGTTTATTATCGGCAATATTGTAGACTCCTGACGTGAACTTCCCTTCCAAAATTTCTTCAATCACAGAACAAAAATTATCAATCGATAAAAATGAGCGGTTGTTATCGAAAGCGCCCAACGGCCACGGAATGCCGCGACTGACAATCGAATAGAGCAGATTGAGGTTACCCTTGTTACCCGGACCGTGAATCATGCAGGGACGTAAAATCACCACAGATTTCCCTTCCGGCAAATTGGCCTGAATATACTCCTCTGCCTTAAGCTTGGATTTCCCATATGCCGTAACCGGATCAGGACTATGCGCTTCTGTCAAAACCTCGTCCGGCTGATCGCTCGCCGCCTTTACCGAGCTGACAAATACGAATACTTCAGCCTGCTCATCATCTAAAAACCGGTCATATATTTCCTTAGTGAGCCCGTAGTTAGCATCGAAGTACGCCTGATCATCGGCCGTGTTCTTCAGATCGTGCGCCTTTCCGGCAAGGTGGATGTAAGCCTGAAATCCATCCTGCGAATCACGCAGCGCGGCGTAGTCAGTCACTTTATCCCCGGATCTGATTGAGCTGCTCTCAGAAGAAACATTCCTTGATACCAATGTTGATTTGATACCGGAACCGAGGTATTGATACAGATTCTGGCCCACGAAGCCGGTGTAGCCGGTTATGAGAACGTTTTTATACAATACTAAGCTTTACTTCTGGCGAAATGTTAAAGATCTACTACCCAAAAAGACCTTTCAGGTTTTTGCGCAGCAGTAATTTTTATAAAATATGACCTTTAAAACCTTACAGGTCTGCAAAATTGCTTGGTACAGAGCGTGAGAATCAAGGGACTAACAAAATATTTTTCTTCAGAGCTTCACCTGATTTGTTTTTCACCTTTACTTTTCTACTTTTGAGATGCTTTCTCTGGATTCGAAACTCTTTAGACATTTCTAAGTCTACCCAGTCTTTACGTTTAAGTTTTGACCTATTCGATTTACCCAAGGAGTAATATGTAGGTTTTTTACTATCCATTAAATACCTAACTCTTTTTTATGCTACGTACCTTCAATCCCTTAGCCATTGATCTTCTTCAGCTCTGATATAATCTTCTGATAGAATTTTACCTTCAGCAACTTCTTTCAGGCTCTCCTCTAAAAAAGCCCGTTGCTGCTCAGATAATTCTGTTGGTTTGTTTTTGATTTCATTCTGTCAGTCCCGAATTATTTATCAAGAGATACTTCACTAACAAGACTACGCTGTAAAAGTTAGCCGAAGGCAATTCTGTGGTAGGGGCGTGATGCATCGCACTTCTAACACAGAGTTGCTTAAATCACTCACCCCGAAACGCATTCAAAATATCACCGGCCATATCATCCATGATATTTTTGCGCGAGAACTTTTTCACAAACGCTGAACGGTCATATTTTTGAACTGAAAGTGCATCACTGTTAAGCAGGTGGGCGATGCCTTCCGCATCACACGGATTGAAAACGTGTGCCCCTTCCACGTGCTCTTTCAGGAACGTGGCGGAATATCCCCCGACGCCTGCCACAACCGGCTTGCCTGTTGCTGCGTACTCAAAGATTTTAGACGGCAGCACTTTCTCAAACGCTTTATAGTCATTCAGGTGCAGGAACAGAATATCGGTTTCGCGGTAGTACTCCAGCAGCTCCTTCCGGCCGACCGGATTCAGCAGTTCGACATTATCCGAATTTACTTCGCTGAGCGCTCTTTCAAGCTCCTGACGCGCACCGCCGTCGCCGATGATCCGGAATTTGAAGCCGGATTCCTTAGTTTTCCGGGCCAGCTCCGGTATCACTTTATGCAGCCCCTGCCCATCGCCAATATTCCCGGCGTAGGTTACGATTTTATTTGCAGCTGAGCTTTTCTCGAAATTATTCTCCAGGAAAACGTCGTCTATTCCGTTCGGGAAAAACGTGATCGGTTTTCCGAATGTTGAGAAAAACGGTCGAAATCCTTCCGACACAATGTTGATCCGATCGGCTTTGCGGAAGGTATAGTTCTCGATTCTCTTCAGCAGCGTTACAACTGGCGTTCTTACGAGAGGGTTTTTGATGATCTCCTCCATATTCTCACGGAATAAATCCCTCATATCAAGATAGAGCGGAACTCCCTTTTCGGAAGCAACTCTCGCGCCGAGATACGCCGTAAACAGCCGCGAAGATGAGGCAAACACCAGATCATACTCATTCGGTTTTGTAATTCGTCTCGCTTCCCGGTAGTACGCTTTGAACGAATTGATCTGATCCAAAAAGCCGCTCTTATGCGCCGGCATTTTAATTCTGTGGATACGAATCTGATCATCCCACTCCTCGTACTCGGGCGCCTCCACGCTGAAACTCGCGTACCGGTTCGGCAGGGTTGTTACCACGTGAATCTCGTCGCCGGAATTCAGCCTCTTTTTGAGCGATTCTACCAGCGCGGTATTCCGGAACGAACCGGCGCATAAATCAGGCTGAAAATAGAATGAGAAAAGACAGATTTTCATCAGGAATGGTTTACGGGGGTGATCTTTATCGACGCGTTTTCAGTAAAGGTGTATATCAGTTTTTCCGAAGAGACCCTGTCGTTAAACCCGTTGCACCACTCGTACTTTTGAGTTTCCAACGACTCAATTTCGTCAAACCCGATTTCCAGTGATGTTGTTTTAATGATGAAGTGTTCGATTGAAATAACTTCCTCAGACGGATGCAAATGCAGAAATCCTTTTCCCTCTGATTTTCTGTGCTTTAGTTCGTCGGTAATGTTCAGGCCGTTTTCTCCGGCTTCCCATGTTCGCTGATGCACAACCGGCCTGTATCCATCGTGACTGGCTGCAAGAACTCTCGTCTCATCCTGCACAATTCCCACGTTCGCGCTTTTTCCTGTTCGAAATCCTGCCCAGACGTCACTCTGGTTCCGGCCATTCACCTGCACCGTGTTGTGCGCGGATGTGCTCCGCTCAAGCATTCTCCTTTCACCTAATTCGTAGGTCGAAGTTCCAGTATTTACGATTACCGGTTTTTGGTTGATATACATTTCAAACGACAGCGCATCGGCGTGAACGTGTCCCGGCTGATACGGAACTCCCGGACGGCCGACATCACAAATAATATCCAGGTGCCCGGCTTTCAGGATGCGATAGCCGGAATCTGAAAACGGCACCTTTTCCGGATTGATTCCAAGGCGCTTCGCATACTCGCTTATTTCCGACTTTCCCGGGGCGATGCCGTTTACGGAATCGTTGAAATACGGAACGTGATCTCCTGAAATGGCCTCAATCTGCTCCGACCAGCCGAGCATCCGGGCGGTTTTATTTTTGAGGGATGTGATCACCTTATGCTTAAATCCTGCGCTGTTTGCCACATTCAGCAGATCCATCAACCGCACGAGAATGATATCGTGGTACATCGGCGACAATTCGTAGTACATGCCGTCGGATAGAATCTGTTCATCAAGTTCGGTGATCAGATGATCTTCGCCTTGTTTTATCCAGCTGCTGTTTTGAAAAAGGATGCCTCCCAAAAGTATGGAAACGTAGTTTTCCAGCAGATGATTTGCCTGGAGATGCTTTTCGGGAGTGCGGCTAAGAAAGGCAAACTGAGCGTAAAGAAATTGGGCAATTTCCGGATCAGAAATTCGGTGCTTCGACAGAAAAAACACCCAGTTACAAACGCGCAGTGAGGCCGGATAGGGCTCAAGATACACGTTACCATTTCCTGCGGCCTTCATAAAACTTCTGATGATGTGGAGTCCTGCATCCTTTTTCAGGCCGGGCTGGCGGAGGAAATCAAAGTAGCGGAGATTGTACTGCCAGAGCTTGCCGTGTCCCTCAAAATTCCAGTCGATTTCACCGCTGAACGTATGCGACTGATTCAGAAACCGGAAGCTCTTTTCGGATAAGCATGATTCCGGGGAGGCTACCGGTTCAGCAAGATTCAGATCCGGAAACTGAATATCCGCGGGAACCTCTTGAAAGAGCTGCTTATTGGCGTTTTTAAGCCTGATGGGAAAAAGAAACCGCTCGTACCACTGCACCGCTTTAAGCGGCTTCAGCGTGTGATAGTACCGCGAAAGTTTCTTTATCACCCTTTCCCGTACAGCGAAATGAGACTTTTCACTATTCTTACGGCGGTTTTACCGTCCCACATTTCGGGCACGCCGCCGGTTTTCCAGTCACCTGAGAGCAGTTTTTTAAGATGTCCGGGGATGGCATCGGGGTTCGTGCCAACCAGCTCGTTCGTTCCGGTGGTGATGGTTTCCGGCCGCTCTGTATTGTCGCGCAGCGTCATGCAGGGAATACCCATTACGGTAGTCTCTTCGGTGATGCCGCCTGAGTCGGTAATCACGCCTTTCGCGTGTTTGACGAGATAGTTGAACTCAAGATAGGGAAGCGGATCGGTGAAGGTGATGCGCTCTGATTCAAAATCGAGGTTCTGGAGGATTTTCCGCGTGCGGGGATGAACCGGAAAGATGAGCGGCAGATTTCCCGAATGATCGATAATAGCCTGCAGGGTGGCCGCCAGCTTCTCTTCCTGATCCACATTTGCCGGACGATGCAGCGTGAGCACCAGATAGTTTCCGGAGCTCAGGTTCTGAGATAAAAACACCTCCGGCTTGGTGAGCCGCCTCATATTCGCAAGCAGCGTGTCGATCATCGTATTGCCGACGAAGTGAATCCGTTCATCGGGAATTCCCGCTTTACGGAGATTTTCGTTGGCCACTTCCGAAGTTGTGTAAAACTGATCCGTGATCGCGTCAGTTACCATGCGGTTGATTTCCTCCGGCATCGACAGATCGCCCGAGCGGATTCCGCCTTCCACGTGAACGACTTCCATGTGCATTTTTTTGGCCACAATCGCGCAGGCCATGGTGGAGGTTACATCCCCGACGACCAAACAGACATCCGCACTGCTTTCCATCAGAAGCTTTTCATAGCCGGTCATAATCGCGGCCGTTTGCTCAGCCTGCGTTCCACCGCCGGCTCCCAGATTGACGTCCGGTTCCGGAATGCCCAGCTGTTCGAAAAATGAACCGCTCATATTTTTGTCATAATGCTGCCCGGTATGAATCAGCCGAAACTGAATGGCTGCTCCGTGCTGCTGTTCCTGTTTAATAGCATTAATAACCGGAGCAATTTTCATAAAATTTGGCCGTGCTCCGGCGATGAGATCGATTTTTAGCATTAATTTAGCGTAGTATTTAGCGAGGAATGTGTCATTCAGGAATCAGCAATTACGTGATCATCCACCAGGTGTGCCGGTTTTATTACGCCAAACTGATCAATGAATTTGACTTCGGCTTTCATTTCGAAACCTGTTTTGTTCTCCACGTCCTTACGGATTTTTCTGATTAGCCAGAGCACATCCGCAGCCTTGGCATTTCCTTCGTTGTTAATAAAATTCGCGTGTTCTTCAGATACCACGGCATCCCCTTTCCTGAACCCCTTATAGCCTAAATCTTCAATCACTTTTCCCGGCGGACCGTATTTCACATAAATTTGCGGATTACTTATAAACGTCGATCCGCAGTTTGGCAGCTTTTGCGGAAATTTTTTCCGTCGGGAAATCAGAATCTCCAGCATTTCATCCCGAATTTCCTGGTACGGCCTGCGCTCTGTGAACCGAAGCAGCGCCTCGGTTATGATATAACCGTTTTCCTGAAAAACAGATGTTCGGTAGGCAAACCCACACTCTTCACGACTAAACTCTTTAATCTCACCATCAGGTGCCACGGCGGTCACCGTTTCAATATGACTGCCAATTCCTTTACGCTGACTCCCGCCGTTCATACAAATCAGTCCGCCAAGCGTGCCCGGAATTCCTGCCGTATGCTCAATTCCGCTGAACCCGTTCTGAGCCGCCTTCCTTGCAAAAAAAGGCATCCAGATTCCCGACTGCCCCCACAGAGTATCATCACTTTCCCTGAAATCACACATTTTATCCCCGATTTGTATACAGGGGATTCGCAGTCCTTCATCTGCAAAAAGCAAATTACTGGTTGAGCCAATTACGATAAACGGAATGTCCTGCGCTGTCAGATAACTAACCAACCTGGCCACATCCTCTGTGCCGGACGGGCGAATCAGGCAATCCGCTGAGCCGCCAATTTTCCACCGGCTCATCTCAGATAAATCCGCATTTTCCACCACGCCACCGGGCAGGTTTTTCTTTATCTCGTTTAGCTGATGGGGTTGCAGGAGGGGGTTCATTCGGATTGGCGACGTGATGGTCTGGTTAAGATCAAGTTTGATACAGGTTTTCTAACTAAACAGTGACCGACTTCTTTTCTTTAAGGCTTTCGATTGCCGCAAAAGAGGCGAGGGTAGTGTTTATGATTTCGGTGAAGGGGATGAGTGGTGCGCCGCCTTTTTTCCAACGCTCGAACAGAAGTTTGAACTGTTTGTTATGGCCTTTATCCTGCGGGGTTTTGAGAAGTTTTGATGAAATCGAAAGGCCTTTGCTGAATCCATATCCGTCGAGACGCCTGAAGTTGTCAAGGATCAGGTTTTTATTCTGATAGAATACCTCAACGCGCTCTTTCGAGTAGGATTTATGGCCATTTGCGAAATAGTTGATCACGCCTAATGATCCGTTTTCATATTTCAGATGGATGGATGCGTTATCGGTATACAGATCCGGATTCTGACCCATCGCCTGCATGCTTACTTCTTTAACCAGCGAGCCCGTTAAGTAGGTAATCAGATCGATGTAGTGACACGCTTCGCCGATAATGCGCCCTCCGCCTTTTTCGGGATCGTGGACCCATACCTCAGGCGGGATGTATCCGGCATTCATCGTTGCGATTACGTTCATCGGACCCGGCTGATCCCCAAGCAGGGATTTCATTTTTTCCGCGTGTGGTGAAAATCTTCGGTTAAACCCGAC
>PXAI01000365.1 GCA_003567135.1 Balneolia bacterium
ATAAATCGTACGAGGTTGAAGGAACAGGATATAAACCGGAAGGCGATATTCTAACTGGCGGTAATAAAGTTGATCCGGAAAAAGAATCCGGGCTCAAAAAACTGATTGAGACCGTTTATTTGTGCAATGAGGCCGAAATCAATAAATCGGAGGAAGGTGTCTGGCATTTGAAAGGAGATCCGACGGAAGGATCGCTGGTTGCGCTGGCGATGAAATCCGGGCTGAGCATGGATGGGTTTGAGCGACTGGATACCATCCCCTTTGAATCTGACCACAAATTCATGGCTACCTTGAACCGGAAAAACGGAGACAATCCGGTCATTTATCTGAAAGGCGCGCCCGAGCGGATTCTGGAAATGTGCAGCGCAGAAGCCGGATCTGACGGAAAAAAAGTAGACGAAGAAAAGTGGCTCAAAGTGATTGAATCCGTGGCCGCAAAAGGCCAGCGCGTCATTGCCGCCGCTTACCGCGAGACTGATTCCGGCAAGACGACGGTCTCCATGGATGACATCACCAACGATTTCACGTTCCTAGGAATTATCGGGATGATTGACCCGCCGAGACCTGAAGCGATCAAAGCGATTGAAGATTGTCAGAATGCGGGCATCCGGGTGAAGATGATTACGGGGGATCACGCCATTACGGCCAGCGCGATTGGCAAGGAGCTTGGAATTGCTACCGAAGGCAAAACTATCACGGGAAATGAGCTTGAGAAGATGTCGGATGAGGAAATGGTTCAGGTTGCACGTGAAAACGACATTTTTGCGCGAACGAGTCCGGAACACAAGCTGCGTTTAGTGCGAGCGCTTCAGGCGAATAAACAGGTCGTAGCCATGACCGGAGACGGCGTAAACGACGCCCCTGCCCTGAAACGCGCCGATGTAGGCGTAGCCATGGGTATAAAAGGAACCGAGGTAACCAAAGATGCCGCGGATATGGTTCTGGCAGATGACAACTTTGCATCCATTGCCAACGCCGTTGAAGAAGGCCGCACGATTTATGATAATCTCCGTAAAGCGATTCTGTTCATTCTGCCGACAAACGGTGCGGAGGCGCTTGTAATCATGGTTGCGCTGCTTCTGGGCCTTGCGGCAATGCCAATCACCCCGGCGCAGATTTTGTGGGTAAATATGGTAACGGCGGTTACCCTGGCGCTCGCGCTCTCGTTTGAGCCAACCGAACGCGGCGTGATGAAACGCAAACCCCGCGACCCCGGCTCCCCGATTCTTGGCGGCTATTTTCTGTGGAGGATATTGTTTGTTTCCGTAATCATCGGCGGTATGGCGCTGCTGGTATTCGACTACATGAAAGATAACGGCTATGACCTTGAACTGGCCAGAACGATGGCTGTGAACATCCTCGTTGCCGGACAGGCGTTTTATCTGTATAACTGCCGCCACATGCGTGATCCTGCGCTTTCGTACGGGTTCTTTGATAACAAGGTAGCCCTTGTTGCCCTGGCTGCACTTCTCGTGCTGCAAATGGTGTTTGTTTACGCGCCGTTCATGAATCTCTGGTTCGGCACTATGGCGGTTCCTGCCGTTTACTGGCTCTATGCCACGGCGGCGGGTCTGGTTGTATTTATTTTAGTGGAAATAGAGAAAGTAGTTTATAACCAATTTTTTGATGCGTGATTGATATTGGGGCTCTGGTTATCAATAATATCAGAGCTACAAATCCTCATTGCTCTGGCAGGAAGATTCAATTCCACAAAAAAAGCCGGTCTCTCAACCGGCTTTTTTGGTATGTAACTTTGAGTCAGATCAAAAGTGTCCGAAGCGAATTCCAAACAGTGCACTGAACCCGGAAAGGTCCTGATCGCTGGTACCTTCCAGATTTACATTTTGTGCAAACCGGTAAAACCCGCCGGCGCTGATGCGCATCCAGGTTGTAACGTTCAGATTTACGTTGATACCCGGCTGAATCGCCAGCCAGTTGTCTTTGGTCTTTTCCACAAGGATGTTTCTGTTATCAAACTGAATGCTTCCTGAGCCTATTAGTAACTGGCCACCAAAGTGAACGAGGTTTCTGGTGCGGTTAACGTACTCAAGCTCAAATCCGGAGTAGCTCATTTCCATCTGCGGCTGCGTGACATTCCCGATATTCCATGAAGCCGGGTCAAAATCAGATCCCGAGCGGTAGTTGGCATAAACGAGATTAATGCTGTGCTCAGGCCGAATATTTATGATCAAACCAAACCGGCGGCCATCCATAAAAACAGACTGACCGTTAATGTGACTTACGCCGTAAATCAGCGAACCAAATCCGCCGTAGGATGTGGCTCCGGATAGCAGAGTCTGTGTGCTTCTGTTAAAATTGAGCGCGTCATTCTGCACGAAACTCTGGCTTTGGTTTTGAGCCATCAACGGCAGTGAAAACAAGATAAGTATAGCTGTAGTAAAGATTTGTTTCATTAAAATGCTCCGAATTTAAGGGTTAATGTTCCGTTTATGCCTGAAAAGTCGCTGTCACGAAATCCGAAATCGTCGATTCCGCTTACGACCCTGTAGCTGATTCCGGTCATAATTCTAAAAAATGTGGTGATATTCAACTCCAGATTTATGCCGGGTTCAAATACAAAGAAGGTTTCAGCATCATCGGTGATTACATCATAGCCGGATGTACGAAGCCCCAGGCCACCGCCGCCGATTAGTGAGGTAACCGTAAAGTGAGCCAGATTCCATGAACGATTGATGTACTCCAGTTGAAGACCGCCATAGCCGATTGCGGCGTAGGTTGATTCTTTATCAGAAGTCAGGAATGTCGGCGACCTGTGATTTGTAACGAGTCCGTAGCCGCCGCCGCCAATGGAAATAGCATGATCCTGTGCAAGATTCAGTATCCATCCGCCGCGGCCTCCGATCCAGACGCCGGCAGAGCCGTCAACGCCTCCGATCTTAAGTACCGGGCCACCAAATCCACCGTGAGAGACATCCCCGGAAATTAGCGTTTGCATATCCTGAGATTGAGAACTTTGTGGTGAAATCAGCGTGAACAAGAGTATGAAAATGGGAATAAATAAGCGCATATAAGCAGAATAATAGATGTTGATGATTATGATCTTTTGCGATCATCTGCTTGATACGTTGGTTTATAAAAGTTGTTCCGGGAAAATTAAAATAATTTGGATACTGGTATCTCCAATGTTCCAGATTCATATCCAAAATCCTAATAAAAAAGGCTTTGAACCATTGCGATTCAAAGCCTCAAAAATAGTGTCAGGTTTTACCCTACTCAATTATCTCCGAAGTCTCGCGGTGATTTCCCCTGAATGCAAATTCAATTCCGGCGGCATCGAGCATCAGTTCGAACAGTTTTGTGTTTCGGGTGAAGGCGCCGATAGTTTCGCTTCCGGGGCCAAATGCGGCCAGTTCCACGTAATCTGCGGTGTGTACACTGCCCGTAAATGCTACTGAATTATAATTAGACATTATCTCGCCGAGCACATTCATTGGCCTGCTGCGCATATCGTAAGCCGTAGACAAGTTCCCCCGGAGAGCATCGTATAAAAACCGGGCATGCTCCCTGCTCACCTCAATTCCTGTTGCTTCCTCTATTCTCGCTCTGATTCTCGTCATACTGCTTGAGTCATCAAGTTCGCGCATTATCCAGTTATTCGTGTACGTAAAGTTCTGGATCAGATCAAAATTTGGAACTGAGTCAATGTAACGCGGACCAGCCGCATTGAGCGCTGGATTCGCATTCCCGTGATCTGTTGTGACGATCACAAGCGTATCTTCGGGATTTGCTTCATAAAATCGATAGACGGCCGCAACCGCATCATCAAAAGCAATCTGATCATATAAAATTCCGGCGGCGTCTTTGGTGTGCGCTCCATGATCAACCCTTCCGCCTTCAACCTGGAGGATAAACCCATCTCCTGATGAAGAAAGATGATCCAGCGCGAATTCGGTCATTTCTGCAAGATGTGGTACGTTCTCTTCCAAATCCGGTGTGTTTCTGTGATCCAGCTCGTAGGGAAGGTGATGATCGGTAAATATCCCGAGAACGCGTCCGTCTCCACGGTTCAGGCCGTTCAGCTCGTTTTTTGTTTTCACCACGTGATATCCCTTTCCGGCAAAATCACTATAAAGATCGCGGCCGTCTTCTCTGTTTTCTGAATTGAAATGCACATCACCGCCCCCCAGCATCAGGTCGATTTCGCGCTCGTAGTATTGTTCGGCGATTTCATCTTCCATACCACGCTCCATGACGTTCGCGGCAAACCCGGCAGGTGTAGCGTGCGTAATTCGCGTAGTGGTAACAAGACCCGTTTTACGGTTGGCATTCTTAAAAATGGGAAGAATTGGCGTGGATTCCCGGCCATCGTCAAGCATATTTACACGACCGTTGGTAAGTCGCCTTCCTGATCCCCAAGAGGAAGCTGCAGCAGCTGAATCCGGCACATTCGAATTCCCTGTGGTCATATCCATCAGTGCGCGGTTTGCCTTATTCTCTTCCAAAAGCCTGATCCACGTTGACGGGCGGCCTTCCATCCTGCGGCGCATGAGATCGGCCATTTGCAATGTGCCGTGACTCATGCCATCGGAGACCATAAAGATGATGTTTTTGGCGCGGCCTTTCCAGCGATCTGTTTGCTGTGCACCATTACATCCTGTTGCAAGGGTTGCACCGCCAAGAAACAGGCCGGAAAGTGCTCCCGTTTTAAGAAAATCTCTTCTGCTAAAACCGTTTTTCTTCGAATCAGACATGTTGAAATAATTTATTACTGGGTTAACATCATCCTAGAAAATATAAATCTCAGCAGAGTTTTCTGTTACCAAATCATAACTTTTATTATTTCAAAAAAAACGCCCCTGACTTAAAGCCAGAGGCGTTTTTTTTGTTAATTTATTGGAAACTAATATCTCATCAGAGCAATTACGTCTTTCCCGTCGGGCATCTGATTTTTTCCGAGCGCGTAGACTTTTGATCCCTTTTCAAGCGCTTTAACTGCCGCAAGATCCAGTAGGTCTTCGTCGCTGTGATTTCCGTTTTTCGATACAGAGAGCGTTGACTGATCAAATACGCCCCTGATTTCATCATCCAGGCTCACCATCAGGCTGTGAACGCGGCCGGAATTGACGGCTTTCAGAACCGGTTCAATGGCAAACTCTGCAAGATCAGCCGATTTATTCTGATTGTACTCCTCTACCGTTTTATTGAAATCGTTGTTGAAGTGATCGCTCACGATCTCCCAGCTTTTCTTGTGAATTTCTTCCTTGCCAAGCTGATCCGGATTCCCTTTTACGCCATCCTTCATAAGTCCCGGATGCGTATTTATTTCATGGTAGATCGGCAACAGATAGCCTACTCCGGCCAAAACCAACGGAACCTGACGATCATCAAAAAACGGTGTCAGTTTCTTGTCGATTTCACGAAAATACTGCTTGATCAGCGTTTTGTCGTCTTCTTCACCGGCGCCGTGTCCGTGAAAAATGGCTGCACGCTGACCCGCGTTTTGCATCGGTGCACTTGTATGAAACTGGCTGGATGTGATGAATTCCTCAATTCGCAGCGTTTCGGCAAGATCTCCGGGCAGGAAATCGGGATCAATACGGGTGAGGTTAAACCTTGATCCTTCATAAAGATGAATCTCCTTCTGGCTGAGCCCAAGTACGTAATAGAGTCCGTTTCCGGTGATCAGAGGCAATAATGGCTTGAGGTAAAATCTGTTTTTAACAGTTACCCTCTCATCAAACGATACCGGGAACTGATTGAAACTGAAATGATTCTCTGAACGAAATACTACAAATCCATCGCTCATATTTGCCCAAACAGGTGTTTCCTGCTGGAGTTCATGCAATGGATTTAGCAAATCCTTTATTTGTTTGTCTCTTAACCCCCTTTCCCTGAGATGATTTTCTGCCTGATTTAATAAATTTTTAAACCGGATTCGATCCTGCGTTGTGTCGCGGCCGGTTCTGTGTGAAGGCATGTAAAGCGAAATGCAGTTTTCATCATTAATTGACTGCCAGTCTTTGAGATGTTGAATTTTAAGTCTGTCCATAATCTCTAAAATTAATTATAGTTCAAATTGGTTAACCTCTTGCTACATAATAAACACGGAGTGATTTAATATCATTCCGGAAACGGGCTCAATATCACTTAATGAGCATCATTTTCCGTGTTATTAACGCTTCATTCGAAACTAATCGTATCAGATAAACCCCCGACGCCAGCCTGCTTCCGTCGAACATCATGCTGTGGTTTCCCGCCTGCTGATGCCCGCTGATTAACCCGGCAACGCGTCTGCCCGTAATATCATAAACGTTCAGACTCACCTCTCCTGCCTCAGCCAGCGAATAGCGGATTTGTGTAGTGGGATTAAAGGGATTCGGATAGTTTTGATAGAGCTCTGTTTTCTGCGGAAGCTCCTGCTCATCCGGCAAATCAGTGAAGATATCATCCGGGCCGGATACGGTGGAAATTGTTGCGATATAGTTTGACTGGCCGTTATTGAATGCGCCCCATCCGTTCATATACCAATAGCTGCGGCTTTCGGAAGATGTTCCGGACTGATCGACCATCACGCTGAAGCCTGGTGTTTCTTCGCCGGGATAAAAAACGAGAAAATAGTCATTTCCGGAACTGACCTGCGCCTCCGCATCAAACAAGTCGATAATTTGAAATGAGGATTCGGAGAGTTCACCCAGTGAAACCGTGGCCGTGTAGCCTGTTTGTACTCCCGGCTGGCCACCGGAACTTTCATGAACAGAGAAAATCAGCGAGCCCGATTCCGGCAAATCAGATAAGGTGTGGATTTGCACCGAGCTGACCATACCATCAAATTCAGGTGTAAACCTGACGGCGGCTTTCATGTCGTTTTCCAGAAAAAGCCGGTTGTTGGCTGGCTGTTCTTTCAGGCCGTAATATCTGTAGGTCGCGTGAGAAATTTCTTCCTGATATCCGGTCAGCTGTTTCATACAGCGTAGAATATCCATTTTACCAAATCCCCAGCGGGGATGCGGTAGTTCCGCGGCAAACTCGTCGCTTCGGGCGGCATCAATCAGAAGTTCCTTTATTTCTGCAGCCGTTAAAAACGGATTAGCCTCAAACAGAAGCGCCGCCGCTCCTACTACGTGCGGAGCAGACATACTGGTTCCCCAAAAAATTCTGTAGCCGCCCGGAACCGTAAAATTTGACGGCGCAGAGCTAAACGACGATCTTGGGGAAGTTATCGCCTGTCCGGGTGCGGAAATGTCCGGCTTCTGGCGCTGGTCGCGGGTCGGGCCGCTGCTTGAAAAACCTGCAATGTTGTCGATTTCCATGTAATCAAAAAACGGAGCGCTCCCATTTTCCACGAGCCAGTTATTTTTGGTCACGTACGCTCCTACCGTAATCACTTCGCGTGATGTGCCCGGCATGGTTACCGTCATTTCCGTATCGGCGCCTTCTACGGTTACGGAGTTTGAACCAAGTGACCGGAGCACAATCCATCCGTCATATCGCGCTTCTTCCCCGCTGAAACTGAGTGCCCACGTTCCGCTTGCAGGCGGGTTCTGCTCTCTGGCATCATAAACCCAAAGCTCAATATTTCTCGAATCTGACGGCTCATGATATATGTTGTTGAGCTCAATGGTTCCGAACTCATCCCTCGGTGAAATTCCGGTTTCGCCGGCAGC
>PXAI01000162.1 GCA_003567135.1 Balneolia bacterium
CATCACCCGTCATGGTGGTTCTGCTTTTCGAATCGGTGTCGTAGGTATTGGCAACCGGGCTAATTGCGGTAACTTTTCGCTTCCCGTCGATGATCAGATCCATCTCGATGCCTGAGCTGGCGGTCATATTAAGGAGGGAATCGGACAGCACTTTATTGATTTCGCGCTCCTCAAATTCAGAAATATCTGAACAGGCTGTAAAAGTGATCAGCAGAAATCCGAGAAAAAGGATGGGGAGGCGGCGCACGAAATCAGCCTGTACCGAACACGCGGTCGCCGGCATCGCCGAGTCCCGGGACGATGAACTTGTCGTCATTGAGTTTTTCATCAACTGCCGCGGTGATAATTGAAACATCGGGATGTTGTTTCTGAACGTTCAAAATGCCTTCAGGAGCCGAAATCAGGCACATAAACCGGATATTTTTGGCTCCTTTTTCCTTCAGGTACCCGATCGAATCCAGGGCGCTGCCGCCGGTTGCAAGCATCGGGTCTACCAATAGAACGAACGCATCCTCAATTCCTTTTGGAAGTTTTGAATAATAATCCACGGGCTGATGAGTCTGCTCATCGCGGTACATGCCGAGGTGGCCGATTCTCGCCTCGGGAATAAATCGCGTGATGGCATCCACAAGTCCGAGTCCGGCGCGAAGGATGGGCACCACGATCACCTCGCGATCCAGGTGATACCCTTTGGTTTCCTGAATCGGGGTGGTTACCGACACCTCTCTGAGGGGAAGCTGTTTCAGGGCGTGATAGGCCAGAATAATCGATATCCGGCCGAGTGACGCGCGAAAATCAGACGTACTGGTATTTTTATTCCTGAGGGTGGTAAGATCACGCGCAACGACCGGGTGATCCACCACAGTAAGCTTCGATTCATTGATTTCAGGATGCATGCCTAAACAGATCGGTTTTTAATTTTATCGGTGTATTCTTTGGTAATCCGGTAAATGACGGGCGTCAGCAGAATCAGGCCGGTGATGTTTACAAAAGCCATGATTCCAAGCATCACATCCCCGAATGACCAGACAACGGATACGGAACCCAGTGCACCGAGGAAGTGGGCAATTACAAACACAATCCGGTACGGCATTACGGATGATTCACCCAGTAAATAGTGGAAGGATCGCTCGCCGTAGTAACTCCAGCTGATGGAGGTGGAGATCACAAAGAAAAATACGGCAAGTGTTACGAGATAGCTTCCGTACGGGAAAATCGGGCTCAGCCCTTTACCGAACGCTACCGATGTGAGCGAAGCCACGTTTTCGACCACGCCGCCGTACAATCGGTTAACGGGTTCACTGTCAATGGGCGTAACAACAATCGGGCGCTCGCTGAAGTCGATGGTTCCTGAAAACGGAATGGAGAATTCGGCATCCACGAACATGGTATCCACGGGTATGTTGAAGCGCATCATCTGGCCGTTAACGGGAACGCCATTCTCAAAAACGATGACGGTCGCCGGTTCTTCGCCATCAACGCCGGGAGGATCAACCGCGTAGGAAATATTTCCGCCTGATGGATTTACCGGAACCTGGTGGTAGCTGTCCCACGCGCCGGTTGTGATAATTACGAGTCCGGTGATGCTGCAAACTACGAGCGTATCGATGAAAGGCCCGAGGAGTCCAACGAGTCCGGCCTGTACCGGTTCATCGGTTTTACTGGCCGACATGGCAATAGGGGATGATCCCTGTCCGGCTTCGTTTGAGAAAAGTCCGCGCTGTACACCGTAGCTGAGTGTGAGGATCAGAGCCCCTGAACCTACGCCAAGTGCGCCAGCCTGCGGGTTAAACGCATTTGAAAAAATGGTGGCAAACCCGGGAATAATCTGATCATAATTAAGAAGAAGAATGATGAGTCCGGCCAGTACGTAAATTATGGCCATAAGCGGAACCAGACGCGCAGTAACGTAGCCTATCCGCTTAATCCCGCCCAGAATTACGGCGCCTACAAGCGTAGCTGAGATGAGTCCGGTTATCCAGAAAGGAATTTCGAAATCGGAATTAACGACATCGGCGAGCGTGTTGGCCTGGATTGCGTTACCGGTAAGCAGGGCACAAACTGAAGCAGCAACGGCGAATAAAACGGCCAGCCATTTCCAGTTCGGGCCAAGGCCGCGTTCAATATAATACATGGGTCCGCCCGAAACGGTGCCGTCTGCGTTTTCGGTGCGGTAGTAAGCGCCGAGGGTACACTCGGTATATTTGGTGGCCATACCCACGATGGCGGTCACCCACATCCAGAAAAGTGCGCCGGGACCACCAATGTGGATCGCAAGCGCCACACCTGCAATATTACCAACACCAACGGTAGCCGAAAGCGCGGTGCTCAGGGCCTGAAAATGGTTGATATCGCCTTTGTCGTCGGGATTATCGTATTTTCCGGTAAGAACCTGGAAGGCGTGTTTGAACTGTGTAATCTGAATTAAACCGAGCCGGAAGGTTACAAAAATACCGTAACCAACGATGACAATTACGATAAGCGGAAGCAGTTCTATTTCCGTGATATTATTTGGAAAACCCCAGACAAAACTTTCAAGTGTACTGATTATTCGTTCAAACGTTTCCATTTAAGCAGAGTTTTTTGATTGGATATGAGTAATTCGCAAAGTATAAGATATTTTTGTTAAACATAAATCCTAAGAATTTGAATTTCGCGGAACGATACATCTCAATTTTGTATTAGTTGCTAATGAAGTTGACACTTCAAAACGTTGTGGTTTAACGGATTCGTTGAAACGCACCAATTTTGTTTAACCTAATGCAATAATTCAGACTATGACTAAAGCAGATATCGTGGATGTAATATCCTCATCAACCGGAATTTCAAAAATTGAAACAGAAGCGGTAGTCAAAGGTTTTTTGGATACCGTAATTGATGCACTTAAGGATGGTAAATCAATCGAACTGAGAGGGTTTGGCAGCTTCAAAGTTGTGAAGAGAGCCCAGCGGGTTGCCAGAAATCCGAAAACGAATGAGGAAGTGATCGTCCCCGAGCAGCACGTTCCTGTTCTCAAAGTATCAAAAGAGTTTAAGAAGACTGTCGCTGAATCTCATAATTAATACCGGGTTGTTCCGGCGTTTGTGTGGCAGTAAAACAGTCACCTTATTAATATGACCTGAAATCGGGAAGATTGTGTAAATCAATGGTTCTATTTTAGCCCTGATTTAGTTATATTTGCAATCTTCAAAATCAACGCGACTTTGGGTTGATCAAATTTAAACCAAAAACTGTTTCTGATGCCAAGTGGTAAGAAGCGCAAACGCGCAAAAATTTCGAAGCATAAGCGTAAAAAACGTCTCCGCAAGAATCGTCATAAGAAAAAGTAAATGCCTTGCCTTCAAGGCATTTACTTTTTTACGGGCTTACTAAATTCCTGTATCCGGCTTCAGGCCGCTACAGGTTTTGTTTTTTCAGCCAGAGCCAGAACCTTTCTGCTCTTGGCAAGTATCATGCTAAGCCTGGAGCTCACAAGGCTGTGAATTCCGTTCAGATCTGAAACCTCATCCAGTACGAACTGGAAATAGGTGATCAGGCACATGGACGAGATGTATTTGCCGAACTCATCCGCTTCGACATCAAGGTGCCAGCGGCTCATAAGTTTATCGGAGCCAAATACGTCGGAGAGCCGCATATTAACCGCATTCATCCAGTCGCTTGCGCGTATAAGTCTTTGGTTGTCCATCGCCTCCTCCACGCTGCTGGTAATGACCTGATCATTAAAATGCCAGGTCACTTCTGCGTCGATAGTAGGCTGAAGCCGTGAAACTGAAATGGTGTTGTTTTTCAACAGGGGATGCTTCTCCATACCTGTCAGCTGACGCGCCATCTGAGCTTCCCGGAAAGTATCCCAATCCAAATTTATGGTGATGGTTTTGATACCTGAATTTCTGTTTTTGATCGGAATCTCAAGTTCCAGTCCGGTTGCGTTGATGGTATCATCTTTCCAGACCTTAAATTGTTTTGTCTGGAGCTCTCTTTTTTGTAAATCAGCCTCAATTCGCTTTATTATGGAGTTGAATATGGGGTACTTCATAAATCCCTGTAATATTTAATTATACTTGCAATTATTAAGCTGGAAGCGCTATTAAGCAATAGCCTTTAATAATGAATAACTATTTCACCTTAATATATTTGACGACTGAGTTAAATGCAAAACTCAGAAACGCCATTTTTACCCACGCGGTGACATGGCGGAAAAATATTCTGGATATATTTTTTGAATCGGACGGCGCTGAAACCATTAAACTTATGGCAAGCACCGATCGCCAGAAAACGGCGCTCTTCCCGGATGGCATGACCTCTTCGAGGAAGTCGAACGTTACCTCATTTTTTGAAACGCTTGAGGGCAAAAGCGTTGACCGGATTTCCCTTTCTGATAACGACCGGCTTGTTTCCATCACATTTAAGGATGAAACCACCAAACTGGTGTTCCGGCTTTTTGGCACCGATCCCAATGTGCTGCTGGTGGATGAAGGCTTAATTACCGAATCCTTTAAAAATCCCGACAAAAATATTGGCCAGCCTGAGCCGGAATCGAGAGAACCCCGGCCGGTTCCGTTTTCTGATACGAAAGGCCCGCTGAAAAAGCGTGTGCAACGAACATGGCCGCTTCTTCCAAGACCGCTTATTCCCCGGCTGATCGGTCATTTTGATCTTGAGCAAAAGAGTGATGCCGAAATTGAAGTTTTCTTCAATAAGGCGGAAGATGAACTGCGTCATAACGGAGAACCATCGGTCATTGACGGTTACCAGATTTGCCTGCTGCCGGAATCGTTTTTTAATCCGGATAACCGGGAGACGTTTGATTCGGTGAATGACGCCGTTCGTACCGCATTTTTCCGCGACTGGTCGGCGAACCGGCTGGAGAATCGTCAGAAGGATATCCGGGAGAAAGTCAGCCGGCAAATCAGTCGCCTGGAAAATCTTTCGAAACAGGCATCGAAGGCATCGAAAAACCTGGAGCGGGCGGATGAGTACGAGCAATCCGGCCATCTGCTGATGGCACACGCGCATCTTCCGGCACCCGAATCGGAGGTGATTTCGCTTCCGGCACTGTTTTCGGAAAATCCTGAGGAGGAAATAAACATTCAGGTTAAGCCCGGAAAAAGTATCGCGGAAAACGCGGCCTGGTATTACGAGCGAAAGCAAAAGGCCGAGCGCTCGTGGGAAACGGCCATGGAATACGCCGCTGATGTTGAGCAAAAGCTGGAAGACTACCGCGCCCTGCAGAAAAAAATCGAAGCCGCCGATACCGCTCAGAAATGGCGGGAATTTATGGATGATCACAAAAAACATCCTTTAATTGATGAATCGGCAGATCAGTCGCAGCAGGTGAGAAAAGCGTTCAGAACCACCAAAGCCGGCAAATATGAAGTATGGATCGGCAAGAATGCGAAAAGTAATGATGAGTTGCTGCGCGCCTCACACAAAGAGGATATCTGGTTGCACGCCAGAGGTGTGTCAGGATCGCACACGGTAATCAGAATGAATAAAAATCAGCATGATCCGGATATGAAGCTGATTCATCAGGTGGCGGCGTGGGCGGCGTTTTATTCGCAGGCGAGAGGAGCCGAAACAGTGCCGGTAATCTGGACGCGCCGCAAGTACGTGCGCAAGCCAAAAGGAGCCGCTGCCGGCGCGGTTGTTGTTGATCGCGAAAAAGTCGTTCTGGTATCTCCATCAGAGCCAAAATATGATTACCTTTAGGGGTACATCCAGTTTCCTGTAGATTCACCATTATCAACAAAAAGTAGCGTCTGAAAAACGGAGTGGTTTTTGGTCATTACATCCGGCGTTAGATTGCAGATACTATCACAACATGCCTGATCGGTTAATTTTTTTATGTGGCTTCATGGGTGCCGGAAAATCCAGAATAGGCTGGCTTCTTGCCCGTAAAATGAAATATTCATTTTACGATCTCGACGACGTGATTGTGGAATTTGAAAACAGGTCGGTGAACGAAATTTTCGAACAGTCGGGCGAGGCTCATTTCCGGAAACTGGAAAAAGAGAATTTCACCAAACTGACGCGCCTCAGTACCGCGGTAATCGCGCTTGGCGGCGGAACGCTCGGAAATGACGGCATACCGGAGCTGATTCGTCATAGCGGACGGCTGGTTTACATACGCCTGAGTACGGACGATCTCGTTGAGCGCTTGAAGAACTCCCGAAAACGCCCGCTTCTGAAAAAGCCCGACGGAACCTGGCGCAATCCCGACGAACTCAGGCTGTTCATCGAACAACTGCGCGCAAAGCGGGAATCGGATTACGAACTGGCAGACACTATTTTTGAGCCGGCATTGAATGGCACGCCGGAAGAAAATGCAGACAAACTTTATCACATCCTCAATAAATCATGAACAGCAGGCAAACGGTAAGAATATCACCCCAGGCAGAGCAGTACCCGATTATAATCGGGCAGTCCCTTGAATCGGAATTCAAAACGCTGGCCCGTTCACTCGATGTCAGCAAAGTGCTGGTCGTCGTGGACCGGAATGTGGCAGAAAAACAGCACGATCTGCTGAAAACCATTTCTGACGCATTCGGCGACGCAAAAATCTTCGAGCTTGCCCCGGGCGAGCAATCCAAAAAATGGGATACGCTGAAGGCAATTATCGATTTTGCTCAGAGCCACAATCCTGACCGAAATACGCCGCTTTTCGCAGTCGGGGGAGGCGTTACGGGGGATGTCGCGGGCTTTGCCGCTTCAATCATTTTGCGTGGAATTCCGCTTTTTCACGTGCCAACGACTCTGCTCGCGATGGTCGACAGCGCGATTGGCGGAAAAACCGGGATCAATCATGAAACCGGAAAAAATCTGATCGGCAGTTTTTATCAGCCCAAGGCCGTTTTTGCCGATATCAGCACGCTTGATACGCTTACGGATGAAGAATTTGTCTGCGGATTCGGGGAGATCCTGAAATACGCCGCCATTTCCGATCCGGTGATTGCCGATATCCTGAAAAACAGATCGGTGAAGGAGTTACGGGAAAATAAATCGCAGCTGGAAAGTATCATCCAGCGATGCGTGAAAATTAAGTCAACCATTGTGGCGCGGGATACGCGTGAATCTGGCGACCGGGCGTTTTTGAACTACGGGCACACGTTTGCGCATGCGATGGAGTTAATTCTCGGTTACGGTACGATTTCCCATGGTCAGGCCGTTTATACAGGGATGGTCGCGGCCGGATATCTTTCCGAGGAATATGGCGCTATGCTCAATCACGAGGTAATTCAGGACTTTGCAGGGATTATGGATATAGATCCGGATCTCTTTAACTTTACCGCATCAGACCTCGTTGAGGCCATGAAAAGCGACAAAAAACGGAAGGATAATAATCTGCGATTCGTGTTGTTAAAGAATTACGCCCGCCCTTACTTACACGAAGTTGAGGAAATTGCGCATGTGGAAGAAGCGTGGAATAAAGCGGTCGGGTTTTTCAGGGATCAGAAAAAGAAACAGTCAGCAAATAGTTGATCTTACGCTTTATATATAAATCGTGGCATTACTTCTGGTATGCCGTTATTTCTTTGTTGCTGGTAGCAACATTGTTCGGGGGATTGCTGTTTCTGTTTTTCCAGATTCCCTTTGTGCAGCAAAAGGTTGCAGG
>PXAI01000125.1 GCA_003567135.1 Balneolia bacterium
CTGGCATCTGCAAACGTTGATCAGCTGTTTCCCGAAATATCAAAAGTTGCGGATAAGCTTCGTGATCAGAACTGTCCGGTGGCCGCGGAGCATCTTGAGTTTTTGAAAACGTGCCGGGGTGCTCAGCTCAATATAAACGGGTTTTATTTGCTCCATTTCCTGCCTTACAAAATTCTTTAAGTTTTTTTGTAAGGATTTCCCGTTGAAATGATTATCCGGGTAATGATGCAGTTTTTACGCCATATTATCAGCGGTTTTGAAACGCTCGCTTTTCCCGTCGTGTGCATGAGCTGCGGGAAATCAGTGCCGGATACAAAGCGGGTTTTGTGTGAATCCTGTGTAAAAAATGGCTTTGAAAACGCCAATCCGCTGAATGAAGACACGTGCGGGAAAATTATTTTGCCGGAGTCGGTTCAGTTTCAGGATGCGCTCTGGAAATACGACAAACAGGGGATGCTGCAGAATATTCTGCGGAACCTGAAATATCACGGAATGCGGCATATCGGCGCGGAGCTTGGGGCACTGGCGGGTGCTCAGTTGAAATACCGCCAGTTTGAGCGCCGACTACCTGATCCTGAAAAATGCGTTTTGCTGCCGGTGCCGCTTCATTACATGAGACAGCGCAAGCGCGGGTACAATCAGGCGCGTGAAATTGCGGATGGCATTTCGGAAGTGACGGGCATCAGCGTTGTTACGCCCGAGGCCGTAATCCGAACCAAAAACACATCTACCCAAACCCGCCTTTCGTTGCTGAATCGGGTTGAGAACCTGAGCAACGTATTTAAGGTGAACCGTCCGGATGAACTAAGCGGCAAATTTGTAATAATCGTGGATGATGTATTCACAACGGGCTCCACCACCTTTGCCATGGCCGAAGCTATTCGCGAAACTATTGGAGAAGAGGCGAAGATCGGGATTTTTACGGTTGCGATGGCATAAGAGCTCTACAGAAGTATTGAGCCAGAAATTTCCAATTATAAAAACTCTATTTATATTACGTTTATGGTCAGTAAGTCGACAAATAAGAAAACCCGAAATTGAAAAAAGAGCAAAAGGCAAAGGTGATTTTATGAAATCGAAAAAAAGGAAAACGTACTCACTCGCTGAGTTGAAAGACGAGTTTATTGGAAAACAGGGAACAGCAGAGCGGGATGAATACGATTATGAGCTGAATAGGGAGGTCTTGGGTAAAACCATTAAGGCGAACCTTTCCCAAAAAGGACAATGAGGCAAAACACCAGCAAAAAAAGTCGGATAGTTTTGAAACGATCTGAGAGCGAGGATAGTGAAGTCGACAATTTACGAAATGCCATCAGGGTAGGAATTGAAAGCGGCATTGCTCATGACTTTAATCCGCAAAAGAATCTTGAGTTGCTAAAGTCTGAAAGTCGAAAGACGAAGTCGTGCTGATTCTTATCTTACGAGATATTTAAGGCACAAACGGATCTGAAACAGGAATAATTCAGGTTTAATTTGTCGCGTTTTCGGGGTAGCTTTAAGGATGAGTTTTACGAAAGAAAAATCGGCTGGTAAACGGGAAATTCCGCCGTATCTGGAAACTCCGACCGGAATTTTTACCGTCGGAGGCGTTTGGTTTTTTACCACAAAATCTGCGCTGAAAGAATTTGCCGGAGAGGTTCTTGAAAAATATCCGCTCGAAAATCTGATTGGCGAGGCCGAGCTCTGGGTCAGAAGTACGGATAAAGCCGGAATCTTAGCCGGAATGCTGATCCTGCTTATTTTCGACTGGTGGCTGGCGTTTCCGCTGGCGCTGTTGGCCGGTTATTTCTGGTACATCAGTAAATCGGGGCTCATCAGTAACTGGCTGGGTTCACTGATCCGTTTTTTTGATCACGATTTTGTAATTGTAACCGCTGCGGTTGTTCCACTGAGCTGGTTCGGTATCCAGGAAATGTATGGCCATTTGGCGGCGGGATTTCTGCTTTTCTTTATCTTCAAATTCGGCTGGTTCAGGCAATTTGCAGATAAAATGCAGCGTTCTGATAAACAGAAGCCAACTCTGAACGACCGCATTCTGAAAATGGTAATCGTGAAGAAAGCGCTGGCGGATGGCATCTCCCTGAAAGAAACCGAAGAAATGGAAAAAAACCTTACGGCAGCAATCGAAAAAACGAGGGAACAGCACAAGTCCGCACTGTCCCGGGTGAAAGGAAAAAAGAAATAGCTGCCGGCACATAATTCTTAAGAAATGATCAAACAGAAATCCGCAATCCTTCTTCTCTTTATGAGCCTGATGCTTCTGCTGTCAGGATGCTCAACGTCAAGCTGGATGGGTGGAAACCGCCCAATGTTCGCTAACTCCGCCGTTATGATGGTGCCTTTGTCTGATCTGGAAGTAAGTTTTGAGTTCGACGAAGGCCGCCTGGATGAAGGCCTTATAGATCAGCTTCGCACCAAAACGGCCGACTCACTCGGCCGCGATGCGTTTGAACGGATGGCGGAATCGTACCAACGCGCCGGGCTTGCGGATGTGTTTGTGACCAACTCAACGGAGGATGCGGATTATCTGCTGAAAGTAGAGGAGATTTTTGTATCGTGGGTTTTTACGGCAAATATGGCGCATCCCGGGCCAAATTTCAGAACGCGCGTAACGCTTTCGGGCTGGCGCGGCGATGAACTCGTTTTCAGGGCATCCGAAATTGATCACGGTAACCTCGCCAGCGTTGCGGGCGGCCCCGACAGCAGATATTACTTCCCGAGCGATGAGGAGCTCAATGATCCCGAAATTCAGCGGGATACGGTTTATCCGGCGCTCAGATCAGCCTACGGCAAAGCGCTGAGTAAATTTTTCCTGGATAACCGCTGAGTTGTTGCTCATGACGGAATTAACCGTCGCGAATAGGGGTTTTAGTTGAAGGTTAATCTTTAAAACCTTCCTATTTTAGACCACGCCGAAATAAGGCGTGGCAACACCAGAATTTTTTATTATTTGATTATTTATGAGTGAACAAGTCAGAACCATGTTCGCATCCATTTCCGACCGGTATGATATGGTTAATACCGTTTTATCGTTCGGAATTCATCACATTTGGCGGAAAAAAGCGGTCAGGCTGAGTGCCGTAAGGCAGGGAGACCATGTGCTCGACTGCGCGACCGGTACCGGAGATTTCGCGATCGAGTTCAAGAAAAAAGTTGGCGTCGAAGGGCGCGTAATCGGCACAGATTTTTGTGCTGAAATGATGGAGACCGGCCCGTCCAAGGCGAAGAAAAAATCGCTGGAAATCGAGTTCCAGGTCGCGGATGCGATGAATCTTCCCTACAGCGACGATCAGTTCGACTCCTGCAGCATTGCGTTTGGGATCCGCAATGTGGATGATCCGTTCGTTTGCCTGAACGAAATGGCGCGCGTGGTGAAACCCGGCGGCACGGTAGTCGTACTGGAATTCGGGCAGCCGAAAGGGCCCATCAGAATCCCGTTTCAGCTTTACTCAAAATACGTTATGCCAACCGTTGGGGGATTGCTCTCCGGAAACAAGGAAGCCTACGAATATCTTCCCGAAACGAGTGCGCGTTTTCCAGCCGGAAAGGCCTTTCTTGATATGATGGAAAAAACGGGTAAATTTAAAGCGCAGTCGGCAACGAAGCTTCAGGGTGGTATCGCCTATATTTATGTTGGAACCGTTGCCTGAATCGATCCTTATTTTGGGGAAACTGCCTGAGGTTTAGTATACTTACAACACATTTTTTACGAAAGACTTTCTGCTATGGAAATGAATATTGAACAGATCAAAAAGATAATTCCACACCGGTATCCTTTTTTGCTTGTGGACCGGGTTCTTACACTCGATGATGACCGTATCGTATCTTACAAAAACGTAACAGGGAACGAGGATTTCTTTAACGGGCATTTTCCGGGGCTTCCGCTAATGCCGGGCGTGCTGCAAATTGAAGCGATTGCCCAATCGGGGTGCATTTTGTTTCTGGAAAAGCATGCTAAGGATCCCGAAAATACGACGATCGTTTTTTCCACAATCAACAAAGCTAAATTTCGAAAACCGGTTGTGCCCGGCGATCAGTTTATGATGGATGTGAAAATCGTTGGAATCCGCAGAAATTTCGCGACTCTCGAAGGGGTTGGAACTGTGGATGGCAACGTGGCCTGCGAAGTAAACGCAACGGCCGCATTCATACCTACCGATAAATTATGAGCACTGAATTACCCGGGCAAAAAGCGGTAAAAGTAACCACCCAGACGGTGGTTGACATGAAAGAACTTGGCGAAAAAATCAGTATGCTCACGGCCTACGATTACACCATGGCCAAACTGATTGACGCAGCCGGTATTGATATTATTCTCGTTGGCGATTCAGCAAGTAACGTAATGGCCGGCCACGAAACGACACTCCCCATTACGCTCGATCACATGATTTATCACACATCGTGCGTGGTACGCGGCGTGGATCGCGCGCTGGTGGTAGCTGATCTGCCGTTTATGAGCTATCAGGTTACGACCAAGGAAGCGCTGATCAGTGCCGGGCGAATGATGAAGGAAGCCGGTGCGCACGCTGTCAAGATGGAAGGGGGAAAGCCGATTGCTGCTACAATTCGCAGAATTGTGGATGCCGGAATTCCGGTGATGGGCCACCTCGGGCTTACTCCTCAGAGTATCTACAAATTTGGAACGTATAAAGTCCGTGCCACTGATGAAACGGAAGCGGAAGAGCTTATACGGGATGCAAAATTGCTTGAAGAGGCCGGATGTTTCGCGCTGGTAATGGAGAAAATACCGGCAAAGCTCGCAGCAAAAGTTACCGACTCGATTTCTATCCCGACTATCGGGATTGGTGCCGGCGCGCACTGCGACGGCCAGGTACTGGTTTCACATGATATGCTCGGGCTGAACAAAGATTTCCATCCCCGGTTTTTGCGCCGCTATGCCGATCTGCACAACGAGATTATCGGAGCGGTAGACAGGTACGTATCTGATGTAAAATCAGGAGACTTTCCGAACGAATCCGAGCAGTATAAATAACATCAAACAGCAAATTTTCAGGAATTAAATGGCAACCAAAGACCGACTCATTCTGGTCTGTAACGACGACGGAATTTTCGCAAAAGGCATACAGGCGCTTATTGAGGTTGCCTCAGATTTTGGAAAGGTTGAGGTTATTGCGCCGGATCGCCAGCAAAGCGCGGTCGGGCACTCCATTACCATCATGGACCCGCTTCGCGCCACGCGTTTCGAACTGAAAAACGGGATGGTCGGCACGGCCGTCAACGGAACTCCGGCGGACTGCGTAAAACTCGCCCACGATCAGCTTCTCGACCGCAAGCCGGATTTGGTTCTCAGCGGAATCAACCACGGTTCCAATGCGGGAATCAATCTGATTTACTCCGGTACGGTAAGCGCGGCTACCGAAGGAACCATCCTCGGTTATCCGTCAGTGGCGGTCAGCTGTACCGATTTTGATGAAAATGCCGATATGTCCGGCTGCCAGGAGGCGGCCGCCAAAGCAATTCAGTTTATTTTCAACAACGGCCTACCGAAAGGAATCACGCTGAATATTAACGCGCCAAGCGGACCGCTGAAAGGATTGAAGTGGACGCGACAAGGCGACAGTAAATATGTGGATGAATACGAGCCGCGCGTTGACCCGCACAGTCGTCCCTATTACTGGATGACCGGCCGTTTTCAGGTTCTGGATCATGGCGAGGAGCTTGATATCAACGTTCTGAAGGAAGGGTACGGCTCAATCACCCCGATTCAGTACGATCTTACCGCGCACAAGGTTTTCGGTGAGATGTCGAAAATGGAGCTCTGAAAATCAGTCTCCGGGGATGGCTCTGGCGATATTCAGCCAGAGTTCTTTCCACCGCGGCTTCAGCTTCGGGCTGAGATCAAGCTTGATCTGGCTTGAGTGCGAAAGCGTTGTTGAAAAAATTTCCTTTCCGTAGCGCATACTTTCCTGCGGCACGTATCCGTCGTTAATGCCGTCTTTTTCGTGGATGAAATTATTGAACGGAATCAGAAGTTTTGGGATGGAATGTGTGGTTCCCTTTCCACAACTGGCCGTAACCGACTGATACGTGACATCCGGATGATCAGGCGTTTGGGGATTAAATGTGTTGATGATGTACTCCGGCCTGAGTTCTTTGAGCGCTCCCATTAGATTGCTTTCTTCCGTGGGAAAAATACTGTTCCCGAACCAGTTGATCAGGTCAATACTCGCTTTTTTGATGATATCCGGGGCTGTGAGAAAAAGATCGGGCAGGGATGTGCCGCGGTGAGGCGTGGCTAATGTAGTAAGACTGAATATCCGGTCATGATATCCCAGATTTGTGATGAGATGGCGAAAATCCAGCCCGCCCATGCTGTGTGCGATTACATGGATGGAGTCAGCACCGGTTTCTTTCAGGATCTGATCCACAATTTTTGCCCATGCTTTAGCGCGGATTTCGATATTCGTGTAAGGCACCACGTTTGGCGCGTAGGCACAAATTCCGTGTTCGCGGTAGAGCATGCATTCATCATGGAGCAACGATTTTTTCACCATACTTCCAACGGCTCCCAGTCCGTGCGCAAGAAGAACCGGCTTTCTGATCCGGATTATCTCCGGCTGAGGCCAGATGTCAAGCTTGAACCGTTCGATGGTTTTCATGGGATAAACGTAGTGGCTGGAGGAAGGTCGCGGTCGATCGAGAACTTTACGGTCCGGATTCGTTTTCCGGCGTAGGTAACCCAGAGCGTGAGCTCGTTGGAGGGAAATGTTCGCTTTCCATATACTTTCACGCCGTACGGATGCAGCTCGTTCACAATGCGCGCGTGCACCGTCGTGGCCGGAAATCCCCTTGGAATTTTAAGTTCGTAGTCGCGCCGGGAAAAGAGGGAGTCCACGGTGATGGTTCGCACGTTGATTTGCTCAACTGGTAGCCCGTAGGCAATGGCGGCATCCCTGATCACGGCATCAGTAAGCGAGAGGTCGTGCAGCGGCGTAGTGCTCGGGGCATCAGCCGAAGCCAGTAAAAGCACGCTTGCCGCACAGCTGATTAAAAGCATAAATACGAGAGCTTTCTTACGGATTCGGATCGAAAACCTGCCCTTGTTAATTTCTACCGTATCGTCTTTTTCAGGAGTTGATTTTTCGGATGCCATCAAATGAATGCAAAGTGAGAGTACTGGTCAATCATCCAAAAATATAAGAAAGAATCTTCAATGCAATCTCATCCTTGCGGCCCTGAAATGGAACAGGCTCATCGTTGCCGATCAGGTTTACGCTGTTTGTATCATGGGCGAAACCTGAGCCGTGTTCGAGCACGGAATTGGAGATAATCCAGTCGGCTTTTTTTTCTTTTCGTTTGCGCTGCGCTTCTTTGATGACGTTTTCGGTTTCCATCGCAAAACCGATTAAAACCTGGCCATCTCTCTTGTTTTCGCCGAGCCATTTCAGCGTGTCCGGCGTGCGCTTCAGCTGAATCTGCTGTGAATCTCCTGAAGCCGTTTTTTTGATTTTATGTTCGTGAGTTTCAGTCGGCGTAAAATCGGAAACGGCTGCTGAAAGTATGCAGATATCGCTTGGCTCCAATGTTGAAACCGTTTCAAACA
>PXAI01000238.1 GCA_003567135.1 Balneolia bacterium
ACCATCCTCCGGAACATCTCTTCAGCTTCCGGATATTTCAGCCGGAGCAGACGCATCGTCTGAAAAACCTGCTCGTAGCTGTAGCTTTCCATATCGTTAAAATCGTAGTGCTGCAATCCGCACAGCGACTGTATATGATGCTTATCATTTCCCTCGCGGTCAAATCTTTTGGTCATGAAGTGCGCCCTTCCGTTCTCCTCCAGAAGTTCTGATTCAGTCATGTCAATCCCGCACTCTTTCGCCATCAGGTAATACGCATATTCCACCCTGCCCCAACCCGAGCTCTCCCCGAACTGCTCGCCGCTTACGCCGTCCAGTTTAAGCAGCCAGTGGTCAAACCCGGCGGAAACCTTTCCCTGTCCCGACTTCACCTCTCCGGTTTTTTGATTGTACGCGATTACAGCTTTCGGGCGCGCCCCTCCGGCAGATGTTCCGATTTTGAGAATTTGCGTCATCGCCTCTTCTTCGTCGTCGCTCAGGTTAGCCAAAAATGCATCGCGCTGATGAAGAATTTTCCGCGCCACTTCCACCAGGCTGTCAGGCTCTACCGTAAAGCTTTTGTTACCGCCTTTCACGCGGGCCGGCTCGAACTCAAGCGCTCCCATTCCCCTTTTGCCGATAAAGCACAGCTTCTCAACCGGATTCATGCTGTTTTCCGGCCGCCCGTGTTTGGCCAGCCACGAGTTGATCAGGGCATTACCGTATTTATCGGGTAGCGCATCGGAAAGCAATCCCGGCAATCCTTTGAACGTATCTTCAGATTCTCCTCTTTTTTTTCTCAGCTCCGGAAAACTGTAAATACGCACACCCTTCGACAGCGGCATTTTAACCGGCGAAAGATCCCACCCTTTCCGGATAAAACTCTGCGCATATTCGAAATCGCCCATTTGCCGCGACTCATCCCAGCGAATGGCGCCTGCCAGTGTTCCCCAGATTTTTACTTCGGCTACGTCTACCATCCTAAATCGTAGGTATCGGCTACTTTGTTTACAGGATCATCAGAGTTTCTGACCCGCTGCCTTTGCCGCTTTTTCAGCTTCGCATATTCTATGGGGCTTATCTGCTCGGCAAATTCAAACTGATCGAGCACGTACAGGCTGTCGGAAGCGCGCAGTATCTGTATCAGGCTCATGAGGTTTACCGGCTCACCGTTCTCAATCTGGCTGATCGTCCAGCGGTTCAGACCGGATTCCTTTGCAAGCTGTGCCTGGGTTTTATTTTGATTTACGCGGGTATGCCTGATAAATTCCCCAATCTGCCTGACGATTGCAGAATCGGACATTTCGACTATATTGCTGGCTTTTACCATCATTATGCACCATAATTATCTATAAAGTTAGTTTTCACCTGCAATATACTGTTTTTTCGCAGGGATTAAAATAGCTTATTTTTACCAACATTATATCCAATATATTTATTTAACATTGGCTTTTCCCATCAAATAAAGGTAAACAAAACGTGCTTTTCTGTCCATTCGTTGAGTGACCTCAATCAGGTGTTAAATGGCAAAATCTCCAAATCGCCTATGCTTTTAAAAACGACATCACCCTTATCTCAGGCTCAATTGTGCCCAGTTCTTTCTGCCCGATTTCATCCTTGTTTAAAATTCTTACTTCGGTCTTAAGGTGTACTTCTTTCACATAGAAAGGCCACGGGGAAAGGTAAAATCCGTCAACACCTTTATCTGAAACCGGTTCGAGATGATAGTTTTTTCCATCGGGGGATGGCGGCGAACCAAAAGGACTTTCGTTTTCTGCGCCCATGCAGAGGCGAAGCGACAGATAATCCCAGAGGAGAAGATGCCGGTTTAATGTGGACAGACGCTCTTCTTCACAGTAGCGCTCCACTCGGGGATCATCCCGAAGTATGTTCAGCAAACCGGATTCCACGCGGTCGTTTTCTTCGAAAAACGATTCGTAAAGCTTTTTCTTCTCAGGCCCAAGGCTATCAAAGTTCTGCTTACCGGCGAGTCCGGCATTGTGACGTAAAATAAGCAGCGCGATAAGGGTTCCGAACTGTTTCCCGTATTCGGTGCCGTTTCGCCAGATATCCAGATGGCTGCCGGATGGCATCTCAAGAAAGTTGTACGGAAGTCCGGTTTCAGGATGTATGTCCAGGTTCATTTCCCAGTTGAGCCAGCCGATATCGTGCAGCGACGCGGCCATAATCAAATCTTCTTTAGGCTCCGGAACCGAAGAGTGTTCATTACCCCACAATCGCGCGATCTGCCCCGTTTGCCAGCCGTGGTGAACCTGACTGATCAGCCAGATTTCATCGCTGTCTTTGATCTCACGTACAATCATAGCTGAAAATTATGGTGATAAATTACGTTTGTTACGGCAAAACTGGTCAGCTGCCGGAGTCATTGCACTTCTTTCAGGCCGTCCCTGATTTTATCCAGAAATTCGCCATATGCCAGATCCCATGCGTTACGTGAACGGAAAAAACCGTCGTTGTGGCCGCCTTCGAGCTCAAACCATGTGGCGCGGTCACCGGCTTCATCCAGCAGGTTCCGGCCGTGACTGTATGGCACAACTTCATCCGCCGGACTGTGTCCGATCAGAACCGGGCCGTCAAACTGATTCATAAATTCAAGCGTAGGCATCTCCACCCTTGCGAGTAATCTGACAGGGAATATCGGATAAATTCCGGCAGCAATATCAGCAATACTGGTAAACGTGGATTCCAGCGCCAGCGCGGCCGGCTGATATTTCGCAGCCACATAAGCCGCAATAGCTCCGCCCATAGAGCGGCCGACCACAACTATTTCATCCGCCGAAAAACCTTTGTCAGCTACCCATTTCCAAACGGCGTCGGCATCTTTATATAAACCCTCTTCAGAAGGACGCCCCTCACTGAGGCCGTATCCACGATAGTCTACTATAAAAACCGGATAGCCAAGCCTGTGAAACGCCTCAACGATCGAGACACGTCCTGAAATATTCCCGGCGTTCCCGTGAAAGAAAATTACGGCCGGCTTTTCAAACTCTGATTCCACCCACCAGCCATGTATGCGGATACCATCCTCCGTATCCAGATAAATTTCTTCGTATTCTAAACCGGCAGCCGCAGGTGTATCCGTTAAGCCCGCTGAAGGCAGAAATATCAGCCTCTCCTGAAACATATAAAGAAAAAAGAGCACCAGCAGGTACACGCCGGCGCCGATTACAACAAAACCAAAAACTGTTTTCATGGATCAGGCGTCCTTGCCGGATTCACCAGAAGTCTTTTTAACGATATCTTTCTTGATTTTACTGGCCACCAATAGATTGACGACTCCGCCAATGATGCACAGAATACCAGTAATCTGATACAAGATCCCCGTAAAATGCGTATCGCCATAGGCAGAAAAAAAGTTAAAAAGTCCAACCAGACATACCACAATTCCGGTTGACAAAATCAAATAGTAGAGAATTTTTTTAGGCACGGTTTCTTCCTTTTCTTAGCTGATGTTTACATGATATTATACCATCTGAACCAATAGTTTTCAACTAAACGGCGTATTAAATTTCAGAAATATCGAATTCTGAATCCGGTATCCGGTACTTCCTGTTCGGGGTGCGTCAGATCAGTATTTTCAACGATAGCCGACTCTGGCCCGCGGCGACAGAATGCAACCATCTTTTCAACGGCATCTTCATCGCCGGAAATAAGCGCCTCAACCCGGCCGTCATTCAGATTTCTGACCCATCCGTTAACGCCTGTTTCGCGGGCTTTCTGCAAAACGAAATACCGGAATCCCACTCCCTGAACGCGTCCGCTTATCAGGAGATGCACGCTTTTGGTTTTTATGTTATTGCTCATCTTAAATATTTTACCTTTTTCCGGTTTGACCAATTAACGGCACATGATTATTCGTAAGACAATCTGTGATTGTCAGTTAATAATAGCAATACCGGTTGAAACACTGGTTATTTTATATATCTTTTTGTTGAGAAAGCACAAACGACATGAAATTATCAAGAATTTATCTGGATACATCTGTAATAGGCGGTTGCCATGACAGGGAATTTGCCCCATGGTCTAATGGATTGATGAAGGATTTTCGTTTGAGAAATTTTATTCCTGTAATCTCTGATCTTACTTTTGAAGAATTAAACAAAGCTCCAAAACAAGTTAAAGAGACACTTAAAAAACTGGTACAATATGTACCCGGAAATTATCGAAATCAACGATGATGCGCTTAATTTAGCAGAATTGTATCTTGAAAGAAAAATTCTAACTGCAAAATATCGGGATGATGCCAGACACATCGCCATAGCATCAATTTCAAATGTTGATGTATTAGTTAGCTGGAATTTTAAGCATATTGTCCATTACGATAAGATTCGATTGTTTAACGCCGTTAATCTTGAAAAAGGACTAAAAACAATCGACATTTACTCACCCCGGGAGGTAACCAATTATGAAGAATAAAATTGACGCCGTTAAATTGATTCGAAAGATCAGAGACGAAAACTATGAGAGAACCAAAAAGATGCCTCGTGTTGAAGAATTTGAAGCAGTAAAAAAAAGAAGTGCTGAGGCCAGAAAAAAATTCTTAGTTGATTCAAAGACAGTTGAAGCCTGACTGGAACAAAAAATTCCCCTTCCCTACGCCCTCACAAACTGATTATGCTCTTTTTCCTGACCAATCAGCGTTTCCCCGCCGTGACCTGAAAACACGCGTGTTTGCTCGGGAAGCGTGTAAAGTTTAGTCTTAATCACATTTTCGAGCGTTTGAAAATTGCCCTTGTATAAATCGGTGCGGCCGATGCTACCGTCAAAGAGCGTATCACCGGCAAACAGAACGTTTTCATCCGGAAAGTAGAACGAAACGTGATCCGGTGAATGGCCCGGCGTTTCAAGAACCGTGCACTTAAACGCTCCGAATTTGAACGGGTCTTTTTCTGCGAAGTCGTTCGGGATGAAATCAAACGGCTCGGCCCGGAGGCCGTAAAATGATGCCTGTGCGTAATAATTCTGCCAGAGGTAAAGATCGCGATGGCTCAGGAAAACCGGAACGTCATACCGGTCGATAATTCTCTGTACACCAATCACATGATCAATGTGAGCGTGAGTCAGCCAGATGGCCTTTAGCTCGCATTTATGTTCGCGCAGGGCATCCGTAAAAAGGTTTATTTCAGATGCTTTGCTGAATCCGGCATCAATCAGCACACACTCTCTGTCTTTGAAAATGGCGAACGTATTCTGTTGAAAGGGATTTACGGTAAAAGTTTCGATGATCATGCTGAAAAGTTTATTAAATGAGATCCGGAATTTTGATCCTGAATATAAACTGATTTTACATAAAGTTCGCAAACGACACCCCGAAGCTGAGCATCAACCAACAAAATTATTACATCATCCTTTGTGGTATACACAATTTATTTATTATGTAAATATGTTAGGTTTTCTGTTAGTTATTTGATATTACGTTATTTTTTTATTACTGTTTATAAGTTGCACAAATATATATACCACATTGCTTTGATGAATAAATCATCACTTTGATTTATAGCTGTCTACTTTAAATAATTACTTACTGAATCAATTAAACTATTTCAGACTATGACCTCTTTACGATCTCTGTTAACGCTGATCTTCTTTCTAACTTTTTCTTTTTCCGCACAGGCACAGTTTGCCGGAGGCAGCGGTACCCTCACTGATCCGTATATCATTGAAACCGCAGAACAACTCAATAATGTACGTGATTTTCCAGTCGATACATTTATAGTAAATGCTGATATCGACTTCGACGGAACTCCGTTTGCCGAGGGCGACGGCTGGGAACCCATCGGCGATTGTGACTTTGATCCGGACACATTTGAGTGCGAAGGCTCCCCTTTCGAGGGATTTATTGCGAGCAGTGGCCATACAATCTCCAATTTATTTATAGATCGTGCAGGAGTTGCCGAGCAGGGATTATTCGGAGCCAATGATGGAACTATACAAGGGCTCATTCTCAAAGATGCCGAAATCACAAGCGGGCCGCTCTCCGGAGCTATTGCTGGAGTAAACATCGGCTTAATAAATATGTCTCATGCCGAAAACCTTAGCATTGTCGCCAATGATGCTGATGAGCTTCCCGTAGGTGGCCTTACTTCCGCCAATGATGGCGTTATTCAGTCATCCTGGGTAACAGGTTCAGTTGAAACTGACGGACTGCAGACAATTGCTGGTGGCCTTGCTGGCTTAAACAACGACGGATCCGCGATCTCGAACTCATATGCATTGATTGACTTAGAAATTTCGGACGAAAATAACGCAATGTCGGGCACGCTTGGCGGCCTGGTCGGACTTAATGAGGGTTCAATATTCACCTCCTATTCAGCGAGTTTGATTGGAATAGCTGGTATGGGGGGCGGACTTGTTGGAAACGGTTCCCCTGTGGGTGTGACTGATTCTTACTGGGATGTTGATGCATCCGGCATTCCCTTTTCCGCTGGAGGAACCGGGCTTAACGGTACTGAAATGCGCGATATAAACAGTTTTTCAGGGTACGATTTTACCGGCGACTGGCAGATCGAACAGGGGCTTAACATTTCCTATCCATACTTGCAGCAAAATCAGCAGGATCCTCCGCCGGGGCTAACAAGCCTTTTTGCTGATGGCGATGGTACCGAAGGTGATCCATTTCAAATCAGTACTCCTGTTGAACTGAACGCAATTCGCGAACTGACCGGATCAGATAATGACGATGTCTATTTCATTCAGACAGATGATATTGATCTCAGTGAAATCCTGCTTGATGATCGCGAAGATCTGATCGGTGATGGCTGGGAGCCGGCAGGAACCGCATCCGAACCATTTGCCGCAAATTTTGATGGAAACGGATACCAGATTCTCGGGCTGATCATTGAAAGAGCCTCAGAAGATGACGTAGGATTTTTCGGAGTTTTAACCGGAAACGTAACGTCAATGGCTTTCCCTGATGCAGAAGTTGAGGGCGACAGCCGCACCGGAATCATTGCCGGAGTAAATGAAGGCGAGATTTCAGAAAGCTGGGTAAACGGTTCTGTCACCGGAAACTCTGCCGATTTAGGTGGAATTACGGGCGTAAATGAAGGAGGCACCATCGAAAACGCGTACACCGTTGCGCATGTTCAGGGCGAGGTGTCCAACACTGGCGGGCTTGTCGGAACAAACACTGCTGAAGGAACCATAGCCTCATCCTACGCGTCCGGTATCGTTGACGGCGACGACGGCACCATCGGAGGCCTTGCAGGGAGCAGCACCGGAACCATTACCGAATCCTACTGGAACATAGACGAAACCACACAGCCATCTTCAAGTGGTGGGATCGGAAGAACTATGGGTATGATGTTTGAACAATCCAATTTTGATGGCTTTAATTTCTCGGACATCTGGGATATCGAAGAAGGCTCAAGCTATCCGTTTCTGAGATCAAATACGCAGGATCCTCCGCCGGGATTTTCACCATTTAGTGATGGCGAAGGAGAAGGAACCGAGGGAGATCCGTATCTCATTTCCACTCCATTTCAGCTGGCTTCAGTCAGGCAGTTTACGGG
>PXAI01000244.1 GCA_003567135.1 Balneolia bacterium
CCAATTAAAAGTCCGGTATTGTCATATTCCAGTTTGGTTTCGTTGGGAGCCCAGCGGTCAAAGAAATTGGAAATATGACGAATGGTCGTGCTCATAAACGGTTTTGGGTCAGCCTCCTTAAGGTGGGATAAAAAAGAGTGCAACCGTCTGGCGCCTTATTCTGTAAAATGCTAACCATGTAAGCGAACAGGCTATTTAAGTGATTTTGATACAGAATTTAAATTTACGGATAATCATCGGGTATCACAATAAATGGAATTCAGAATTGATTAATTCAGAATTGAGAATTTAGCGAGATAAAAACCATCATCTACAAAAAGCAGATTCCGTGTTTGTGAAACTATCGCAAACCCAATAAAAACATACTCCAAAAAAAACCACTCAACCCTCAAAACTGATCACTCAAAACTTCCTAAAATTCACTCAAAACTATCCCCCGTAACCTCCTCTTTCAAAATGTGATCCGGCAGCGTAATGCTGAACATACTTCCCTTCTCAGGTTCGCTTTCGAGCGTGATGTTGCCGCCCAGTGATATAACCAGGTTTTTTGCCAGAAACAGTCCGAGACCTTTGGAATCGCTGTGCTGCAGTTTTTTGTACATGCCAAATATGGATTCCCCGTGTTTTTCTGTATCGATGCCCACTCCGTTATCTTCCACGGAAATTTGCGTCAGACCCTTAAGATTATCGGCCGTAACCCGAACCCACGATTTCCTTTCCGGACTCGAATATTTGATGCCGTTTGAAATCAGGCTCATCAGAGAGTTTTCCAGATAGCCGGGCTCGGATTTCACCAGGAAGTCATCCGGAATTTCATTTATGAGCTCAACGTCTTTTTTCTCCGCATAGCCACCCGTTTCCCGGAAGAGCTTGTTTACGGTCTCATGCAGGTTGATCTTCTGAAGTTTCAGTTCTGTGTCGGTTTTAAGGTTCAAAATATGGTTCAGATCCTGAATAGACTGCTCCAGCCCGTCAGTGCTTTTCTTCAGCATTTGGATCAGATCCGATTTAAGCAGATCTGGTTCATCTTCTTCCATAATCATAAACAGCCCCAGCATATTGGCCGTGTGATTTCTGAGGTTATGCGAAACGATATGTGTGAACTCCCTGAGGCTGCTGTTCTGTTTTTCTCTAACGTCCAGCAACGACCTGATCTGGTTCAGGCTTTCCTGATACGCGGTTACATCGCGAACGGTAGTAATTACCCTGTCCTTACTTAAACCCGACGTTTTTGCGCTGAAATAGCGGCTTACGTCTCCCATCTTCAGCTCATATTCAAAACTGACGGTCTGGTTTGTTTCGAGGCTTTCACGAATGGCGGCCAGCTGCTTTTGGGCTATTTCAGGACTGAGCACCTCACCCACTTTTTTTCCAAGAAACTCATCCGGTTTTGTGTAGAGCAGGGCTTCATCCGAAGAGTTATAGTCCAGAAAAACGCCATCGCTGTTGATTACAAAAATCATATCCGGAATCGTTAGTACCAGCGAGCGGTGGTAGAGTTCGCTTTCCTCTATTTTCTCTGTTTTTTCCTGTAATTCGGTGATGTCGATATGGGTACCAAGAATCAGGTCGGATGCCGATCCGTCGGGGTTTTTCAGGTTTTTGCCTTTCGACCGAATCCACACATCGCTGCCGTCTTTGTGTTTCAGGCGGAAATAGTTTTCGTAGTATCCGTCCATGTTGCCGGAAAGATAATCCGAGAATACGCTGACGGCCCGCTCTTTATCTTTAGGATGCAGTCGCTTGAGCCAGAAATGTTCGAGGTGTCCCTTGTTTTCCTCAAACTCAGAAGGATCGTATCCCAGCATGGTCAGGTATTCCGGACTCACCCAAAGATACCCGGTTTTTCGATTAAATTCCCACGCCCCGGTATTTGATACGGCAATAATGGAGCGGTACCGTTCCTGTGTTTCCTGAAGCTTAAGCTCTTTTTGCTTGAGTTCGGTCAGGTCGATATCGATGCAGAACATTTCCGGTTCACCTTTCAGGTTTTCCAGCAGCACATGATTACTGTACACAAAAACGCTGGAGCCGTCTTTTTTCCTGAGCGTAAGTTCAGACGACGGAATGGCCACGCCCTTCTCAATCCAGTTCCGGATATCGGAAATCACCTGATTACGCATTTTATCGGGGATGATGAGGTCTTCCAGCTGGCGCCCCATCGCTTCTTCAGCAGTATATCCGTAAAGCTCTTCGGAGGCGTGATTCCAGTAAATAACTTCCCGGTTGCGGTTGTAGCCCTGTACCGAAATTACCGGAAGTGTTTCGAAAATTTCCCGGAACCGTTTTTCGCTTTCAATCAGCCTCGACTCAAACTCTTTTCTTCGGGTTACATCAATATTTGTTCCTCTGATTCCGGTAAATGTGCTGTTATCGTCAAATGCAGGCTGGCAAACGTGTTCGATGTATTTCAGCTCACCGTTTTTGTGGAAAATTCGGAAGTTGCAGCTATCGGCCTTATGAACCTTCCAGGTTTTCCTGCGATGTTTCTTGTAATGTTCGCGGTCCTCCGGATGCATGATTTTTAACAGCAACTCTGGGTCGTTTTCAAAGTCAGCCACGCTGTAACCTGTTATTCGTTCGCAGGATGGGGAATTGTAGATGAAGCTGCCGTCTTCTCTTTCCCAGAACTCCCAGTGGAAAGTGTTTTCTGATACAATTTTGAACTTCTGCTGAGATACTCTGATCTCATTCTCCACCTCTTTTTGTTTCGTAATATCCATGGCGACTCCGTGCCAGAGAACTTCGCCCTTTGCGTTTCTTCTCGGCGATGAATATGCCAGCATCCAGCGTGTTTCACCTGAAGGGCCGTAGTACCTGAGTTCAGTAGAAAGTGATGACATCGTTTTGAAACATTCGGCCTCTTTTTTAGCATGCTTAATGGCATCATCCTTAAAAAATTTGCCGTAAATCAGTGAAAGGTCGTTCATAGCATCTTCAACCGTTACACCGAACATTTTTTCAATACCCGCGCTCGCATAATTGAGCTTACGGATGGAGTCGTCTGTTCCGGTATTAATCTCATAAACAAAGCCATCCGACAGGTTATCGCTCAGGGTTTTCAGCCTTACTTCGGTCTCGGAGAGCTGGCGCTCGGCTGATTTTAGCTTCGTAATATCAAGGCCTATACCGTCCCAGATCGTTTCTCCGTTTTCATTTTCTCTCGGGGATGAAGTAACAAGCAGCCAGCGCACGTTGCCCGCAGCATCTTTATAGCGAACTTCAGCAGTCAGCGTAGAATTGGCCCTGAGTGCTTTTTCTTCTTCGGCTGCAAGCATTGCCGCGTCTTCTTCCAGGAACGTCTTATAAATAACCGCAGGGTTCAGCATAATTTCTTTAGGAGAAACGCCTACTAAACGCTCGATTCCGGCACTGACGTAGGTAAATTCCTGCTTGGATCCGCCTATACCTGTATTTATTTGGTAAACAAAACCATCCGGCAGGTTATCACTTAAAACGGTCAGTTGTTTCCGGCTTTCGGCAAGCAGGTTTTGTGTTTTTAAGTATTCGGTGATATCTATAGCGGTGGTGGCCAGGTAGCTTGAGCTGCTGTGTTCATCATGTATAACAATGGCACTCATCAACATGGGGAAAGGTGTTCCGTTTCGGTGCACGTGCCACACAAGTTTTGATTCAAATCCTTCGTTTTTTTTCAGCTCATCAATCAGATTGCCAACGTGAGGCAACTGATCCTCGGCATAGAAAACGGCGAGATGCTTTCCTTCCAGCTCTTCAGGTTCGTAGCCATGAATATTAGCAAAGAAGCGGTTAACGTATATCAGGTTGCCTTCGTAATCAGTGATGGCTTTTCCATAGAGCCCGGAATCTGAGATGGTTTTAAACCGCTCCAGCTCGGCTTCTATTTTTTTTCGCCCGGTGATGTCATCTTTGACAGCAAGATAGTTCGTTATGGTGCCTTCATCATCAAAAACGGGGGAAATGGTGGCTCTTTCCCAGTAATACTCCCCGTTTTTTTTAACGTTGTACAATTCGCCGCGCCACACTTTTCCGGAGGTAATCGTATTCCATAGCTCTTTGTAAAACTCTTTCGGCTGTTTTCCGGATTTAAGAATTTTTGGGGTGGTTTGCCGGGCCTCTTCAAGCGTGTATCCGGTTAGTTTGGTAAATACAGGGTTTACATACTCAATGAGCCCGGTTACATCGGTAATCACAATGCTTGACGGACTTTGCTCAACGGCTGTATGAAGTTTTTTGAGCTCAAGTTCCCGCTCAATTTCTTTCGTAATGACGGCGTTATAGAGAATAATGCCCCCGACTTCACCTTTTGCATCATACCATGGACGGCACTCCCAGCGGGTATAGTGAACACTGCCGTCTTCCCGAACGTATTCATCCGCGTCGGCAGAGAGGACCTCACCTTTAAGTACTCGCTGATGTATGTTTCTGAATTTTTGCGGTAAGTCAGGGAAAACGTCGTAGTGGTGCCGTCCTATAACTTCCTGATCCTCAACCTGGAACTCTTTCTTAAAGCGGTCGCTTACGTAAATGAAATGCAGGTCTTTATCAAAAATGGCTACCGCGCTGTTGGCGTGTTCCACTACATAGCGCATCAGTTCGTGACTGTGCTCAAGCTGCTGCTCAATTTTGCGCTTTTCTGTTACATCGCTGACAACTGCATAAATAACTTCCTCTTCCGGGAAAATATAGGAGTTCCATCGCAGCGTTTTATGCGAGCCATCCTTGCAGATATATCTGTTTTCAAAGTTTACAGATCCTTCCCCTTTAAGCACTTTTGTGCCTTCCTCAATGGTCAACTCCCGGTCGTCCGGATGAACAAAATTGATGTAGGGTTTGGCCAGCAGCTCTTCCTCGCTCCAGCCAAGCGTTTTTGACCAGGCCGGATTTATGGCTTTAAAATATCCGTCGAAACCGGTTGTACACAGCATTTCGGTTGAGTACTCGAAAATTCGTTCGGCGTTCTTTGAATCGCTTTGCAGCTTTGACAATTCGGTGATGTTCTGCGCGGTGCCGTATAGACGTACAATCTTTCCATCCTCATCTTTTTCAGCAAAACCAAACTCTTCAATAATCCGGTTTTCGCCGCTCAGCGTGGTTATTCCGTACCTGATGTGAAACGGCTCGCCGGTTTCCTGGGTGCGTTTACTGGTTTGCAGTGCGCGCTCTTTATCTTCTTCATTTATCAGGCTCAGAAATGAACCATGCGTTTCCTTAAACGTATTTCTGTCAACATCAAACACATCGTAAAGCCCCTCTGACCAGGTGAGGTGGTTATTCCGGAAGTCGAAACTCCAGCTGCCGAACTGCAGAGTCTTCTGAGCTTCGTTTAGCAGGATCTCATTTTCTTTCTCGCTGCTGATATCAACGCCCAGCCCGATTATGCCGGTAATGTTGCCCTCATTATCTGTTACTGGGGACAGGTTCGTTCGATAGTAGTGAAGTCCGTCAGGTGCTTCAACGCGCCAGGTGTAGGAAACCGTCTCGCCTTTGAGTGCTTTTTGATTGGCCTTGAAATGCGGTTTGGCTGCTTCTTCACCCAGAATTTCCGCGCTTGTTTTGCCAAGAAAATCTTCGGGCTTCATCCCGGTTTGTTCAATCCACTTTCCATAAACGCCGGTGTGGCGCTGGTCTTTATCGAGGGTAAAAAGAATTTCGTGCAGGTTGATCAGGTAATCAGATAAATAATGCTGCTGATGCGGCTCATCTTTTACCGGAGATATAATTTCATGCGCACCTATCAGCCATTTTTTGTCATTTTTTTCGATGCAAATCAGTCGGCATGGCAGCGTTGTGCGATATTCATTGAGTCCTGAATAGGAAACTACAGACTCAAATTCCGCTTCGTGGCCAAGTTTCTCTGCTTTCGTTTTAAGCTTTTTTGCTTCTGTGGATTCTATGATCCCGCTGAATCCCTTTTCAGATCCATTTTTTGCATATCCAATTCGTCCGGCAAGAGCGGGGTTAATCCAAAACTGATCTGTTTCAGGCTCCCAAATCCAGAATCCCCCGGATGCCTTTTCGTGTATCAGCTCAAAAACACTGAATGACGAGGTGCAAATCGCGTGCAGTGTTTTTTTTAGTGCGTCGGTATACATACTAACCTTCTTCTAATAAATCAGCCTCATAATGTAATATCTAATATAAGAATTATATTTATTACAATTTTTTTAGTACCCGTATTCAAGTAGCTGGCTTTACGTGATTTGTGTGGAGGTATGTGGCAGATGCACTTACCCATGAAATACATCCACGGGCGAAACTTCTTAACATTGCCGTAATCATTTGCTAATGATAGCCTTACAAGGTTCCCGTTAATTAGGCAAAAACCTGTATGACCAAACGCGAACTTGATATTGTGGTTATTTCGGATGTGCACCTGGGCACGTTTGGGTGCCACGCCGATGAGCTTAATACGTACCTGAAGTACATCAAACCCAAAACGCTGATTCTCAACGGAGATATTCTGGATATGTGGCAGTTCCGGAAGTATTACTTCCCGGAATCGCACATGAAGGTGCTGAAACGCCTTTTCAGCATGATGAGCCACGGTACCACCATCTACTACCTGACCGGCAATCACGATGAAAGCCTTCGCCGGTTCAGTGATATGCAGATCGGAAATCTTCAGCTGAGGGATAAATTGCTGCTCAATCTCGACGGCAAACAGGCGTGGTTTTTTCACGGGGATATTTTTGACGTAACCATGAGATATTCGAAAGTCGTGGCGAAAATGGGCGGCTTCGGGTACGATTTGCTGATTCTGCTGAACAGGCTGGTGAACTTTATTTCCGTTTCGATGGGCCGCGGGAAAATGTCGATTTCAAAAAAAATCAAAAACAGCGTGAAGTCGGCCATCAAGTTTGTGGATGATTTTGAGGAGACGGCCACCGATCTGGCGATTCGCAATGGCTACGATTATGTGATTTGCGGACATATTCATCGTCCCGCGTTCAGGCAGGTTGCAAAACCGGAGGGAGACGTCGTATATCTCAATTCGGGCGACTGGATCGAAAACCTCACCAGTCTGGAGTATCACAACGGCGAATGGAAACTCCATCAGTTTAATGAGCAGGATTACATCTCCGAAGACGGCGAAGAAACTGAAGATGATCCAAAGCTGGATGAAACCGGAATTCCGGCCGTTTCGGTCGAAAATATGATTCTTGAAGAACTGCTCTCCCCATCAAGGGCTTAGCCTATGAAAATTCTGTATGGTATTCAGGGAACCGGCAACGGACATTTGAGTCGTGCGCAGGTTTTTGTGCCGGTGCTCTCAAAGTTTGGCAGCGTGGATGTGCTCGTCAGCGGCCACAGCGCGGAGGTTAGTCTGGATCATCCCATCAAATACCGGTGTCACGGACTGGGGTACACGTTCGGGCAAAATGGCGGCATCAACTATTTTCATTCGGCGTCAAATTTTCATCCGGTTCACCTCATTCGGGATATCCGCCTGCTTCCGGTAAAAGAGTACGACATCGTGATCAGCGATTTTGAGCCGGTTAC
>PXAI01000014.1 GCA_003567135.1 Balneolia bacterium
CGCACGCGGAATTCTGCTACCACATCGCCTTTTTCATCAAGCAGCGTCAGCATATTTCCGGATTGATTGTAGGTATCCGCGTTTTGCAGCGCGTTCATCATTCCGTCTTCGACGCTCATTACGGCATCCATACAGAGCATTTTGGTGGCGCCGATTTTGCCGAATTGGAGTTTGTCACCGTCTTTGTGGAATTGGCCGAAGTAGCGGTTGCATCCGGCGGAGCCGCTAATGCGCATTTCTTCTGTATCAAACTCCAGGTAGGGCACAGAGCGGAAATCGGAAAGGCGCTCGACGCTTTTTGTGTGCAGCGAAACCAGTTCCCAGGTCGATTCCATAAGCTCGGGAAACGAGGTGTCTTTTTGCAGCATGTAGTTCTGTGCGAGCTCTCCGGTTATGCGGTTGCCGTCCATATCCAGCTGGCTGAGCGTGTTTTCACCTACAAAAAACCGGTTTGGCGCATCCCTGAGATCCAGAATTACCACAGAGCCGTCATCATCCCAGCTGTAGCTGCCGCTTTGGCTGTATACGGTTTCATCGTCTTTGCCGAGGTAGGTGGTCTCCTTCAGAAATGTGCCGCTGCGGGTAAGGGTGATGCGTGTTTCAATGCCTTCACAGTCTGCGCAGGGCAGAACGCCTTCGTAAATGCCGTCATAATCAAGAGAAACTTTAGCGTAGCTCGCCGGCGCCGGATTTTCTGTCTGAGACTGGTTCTGATCCTGCCCGCCACAGGCTGAAAAGAGCAGTAAAATCGGGATGATAAACCAGGAGGATACGTTCATAATATTCTGTTTTTTGGAATCGGTTGATAATTCTTTTGATGTAAATGTAGCAGAAAGTTAAATCAGTAACGCCTGCATGATAATGAAACGTATGAACAGATAAAATTCCCCGAATTTGAGTGTAGCTAAAATCGGCGTACAGATCTAAGCGATTGCTCCCCAATTGATTATTTTTGATACGCCCGGCAGCCCCGTCGTAGAGACGTGATGCATCGCGTCTCTACGAAGGGGCTGCGCTGAATTTCACTCTGACCTTGCCATGAAAATATTCTTCCAAATCATCGAAACCTGTGTAAAACATGTTTCACACGCAGTGGCTAAAAGTTATCATGTACTTTGATTCAGCGCCGGCTCTATATCTGAGATAATATCTTCCGGATGCTCGAGCCCGACAGATATGCGAATAAGCCCCGGTGTTATATTCACCGCAAGCCGTTCTTCTTCCGTCAATTTAGAGTGTGTGCTGCTTGCCGGGTGCGTGGCAATACTGCGCGTATCCCCAAGATTAGATGACCTCGTTATCATCTTCAATCCATCCAGAAAGCGCTGGCCTGCCTCCAAACCGCCACGTAATTCAAAACTGACTATCCCGCCGCCAAGCCGCATCTGCTTTTTTGCCAATTCGTATTGGGGATGACTTTCCAGAAACGGATAAAGCACATTACTGATTTTGTCGATTTGGCTTTCAAGAAAACGCGCAATTATCAGAGCGTTTTCGCAATGCCGGTCCATTCTCACGGCCAGTGTCTCCAGGCTTTTAGAGATAACCCACGCGTTAAACGGACTCATAGCCGGCCCTGTATGCCTATTAAAGAAAATGACTTCGTCTATCAATTCTTTGCGTCCTGCTACAATCCCACCGAGGACACGCCCCTGACCATCCATAAATTTAGTAGCGGAGTGGGTTATAATATCGGCTCCGTATTTTACGGGCTGTTGCAGGTAGGGGGTGGCGAAACAGTTATCTACATTCAGCAGCAGACTATGTTTGCGCGCAATTTCGCCGGCCTTTTCAAGATCAGTGATGCTCAGTCCCGGGTTGGACGGAGTTTCGAGCAAGATCATTTTGGTTTCTGGCAATATGTGTTTCTCCCATTCATCACAGTGAACCGGATCAACATACGTATGTGTGATACCCCATCGAGGCAATATTTGCGTGAGTATTTGGTGTGTTGACCCGAAAACCGCCCTCGATGCAATTAGATGATCTCCCTGTTTCAAAAACGCCGCGATGCTTGTAAAAACAGCAGCCATGCCGGTAGATGTCGCAAAAGCAGCTTCTGTTCCTTCCATCAGGCACAGTTTCTGTATTAACTCATTCGTGTTTGGGTTTGAATATCTCGAATAAATATTTCCTTCTGATTCCCCCGCAAATAACGCCCGCATTTCTTCGGCGCTGTCAAACCGGAAACTGGAAGTAAGGTACATCGGCGTAGAATGTTCTTTTTCACCGGTTATTTCGGTTTGTGTGCGGATGGCATTAGTCTCGAAATGTGGTTTTTGCATGGATCAGCGAGTTGATTGGAATTTGGGGAAACAGAAAATATATAAAATGAATGTGATTTGGTTGTTTCTTTCAAATTGAAAACTCCTTATATTTGGAATCTGTCAACAAACAGAAATCTGCGCCGGTAGCTCAACTGGATAGAGCACCTGACTACGGATCAGGAGGTTGGGGGTTCGAATCCTCCCCGGCGTACACTATCTTACAAAGTTTTATAATTTTGTAATTACAGCCGCCAGGAAGGAATTTCTGGCGGCTTTTTTGTTTTATGGGGGATCTTCTGCCTAAGGCGATAAATTTTATCACAACGCATCATCCCGGGATAGATATATGCCGCTAATTTTCCGGACATTAAAAAAAGCCTGCGGGTAACATGACCCTGCAGGCTTTTTCTAAAGGATTTAACCCGGATTATTCACCAAGAATTTTTTTCGCTGGCAAGGCGAAGTTGAAAATGGAGCGCAGGGGTACTGATGTATCCTTGAGCATCCTTTTTCAGCTTTAACGCAGCCAGTGGGAAAAATTCGCCGTCTTGTGGTGTACTCAAATTTGAGGGAATATATTTTTCTATGAAAATCATATTAATCAATATCATATGGTGTATATCCCAAAACTTTGTGAATAATCCGGGCTAGTTAGATCAGAACGTATATCTTACGCCCGCAGTAATTGAAAGCTGACCCCAGGCGCTTACCAGGGAATATCTTGGTTCAGCGTAAATAGAGACCGGATCAAGATTATATTCGGCTCCAAGTCCTAACATCAGACCTGTAGAAGAGCCGCTAACCGAAATCCCGCCGCCGGAAACGCTCGTGGTAAACCGATGCAAACCACCAAGAGCATATACCCCGAAGTCCTCATCATTTACAAAGAAATAGTTTGCCAGTACATTCAGCTCATATGCTGAGAAATCATCTACATCATCGAGATAGTAGAAAAAGTCAAGACCGGCACGCAGATCGTCGGTAATGCTGTAATAGCCATTCAGGTTAAGGCCGATTTCACCATCGAAAATATCAAAACCATAACCAAGACCACCACCTACGATGATGTCTCCCTCTGTATTTTGCGCATTAGAATTAATACTCATTGTCATTACTAACGCTATACCTGTAATCAGGCTGATAATTGTGTTTTTCATCTCTTTCTGTCCTTTTATCAATATGTGTTTAATTATTTAACCTTGCTTTTTAAGACAAATGGTATCGCCTTTACAGTCTGCCGCACAGTAATCAGGTGCAGCAGACTATCATAAAAGCGAGATCAAATGGCTTTTAGCATTCGGTGGTCTGAAGGTTGCTGTCCCAGCAGGAACGGACACCGTCGTTGTATTCATCAGACTCTACGAAACCTTCCCAGGTCTCTCTGTTCCACTCAATGTATGTGGTTAGCGCATCACCGAGCAGGAAACTTAGTGAAGCAGTCTGATCAACTACCTGATACAATAGGTTTTCGAAATTTCCATCCACTTCATCAAAGACTCTCATTTCAAGCATTGTTGTGATATCACCCTCAATCAAAAATTCGAATTCAATCTCAGGAGCATCATCGCCTGTATCCTCAGCGAAACTGTGGATTGCCCAGGTTCCTGCGGTTCCGTCCGTCCGAACTTCAGCAGACAACAAGAGCGCGTTTTCTATGCTTTCATCCGGCGAACTGAACGAATAGCGAAGTTCCCAGTTAACCATATCTTCGATTTCTTCCGCGGTAACTCTCATAGTGATTGACTCATCCTCTACTGTCTGGGAGAATTCCCAAACCCAGGTGTTCCCGTCAAGGGTGCCTTCGCCCCACATTTCTTCATTGAAGTATACATTAGGCAGCATCCCGTAGCTCTGAAAAACAGCATCGGCTGCAAGAGCCCAAAGTCCGGCGAAGTCATAGGGGGTGAACTGTTCGTTCTCTGCTCCTTCGCCGAGGTATTCAGCTACTTGCGCAGCCATATTTTTGGTATCAAACTCCGGAGCAGTTCTGCCGGCTTGCTGGAAAAGTTCAAGATCCATCTCTATGTCGCTGAACTCCATAGGTTCTGGTGGATCTGTACTTGTGTCACTGCTTGTGCTGCTGTCGCAGGCTGCAATAGCAACCGCCAACATTAAGATGATAAATAAATTTAATAGATTTGATAAACGCATGTTTTTTCGTGTTCTCTTATTTAATGATTTGTGTTTTTAGTCTCCCGGATGCCATCATGACCATAGTTTAGTTGCAGAAAAGCAGTGTGTCGATATCTGCTGAAAGATGACATCTCCGAAAGATATTTGTTATCGAATGCACATTCCTGAACTGAATTCCCTAAAAAGGTTGACACACTAATATTATAGTTAGGAATTTGCACAAAAGACATGGTAATAAATCTATAATGATGTCGCAACCTTAAGTTTTAAGGGATTAGGGCGGGCTATTTTCGGATGAATTAAACAGATACTCTTAATTAAAGATTACTCCAAAATAAGGCGCGCCCCGGTTTCGAAGGCATAGATGCAGATGACAAACAAAGCTGCAGCAACGCAAAGCAATCCAAATATTGATTGCAAAGAAAAATCAACCCAAGCCCATTCTGAATCCTCGTGCGCAAGCCCATTCTGAATCCGCGTGCGCAAGCCCATTCAGAATTCACTAACTCTGAATTCTGAATTTTACATTTTGCATTTTGAATTCCTCTTCTCTCTTCTGTTGGAAATCCACACGCTTAACCTTATCCTTGATTCTTATTTCCTTAACCTGATTTTCATCCTATGACCATCTTCTTCGCCGTTGTTTTGCTTTATCTGGGTCTCCTGATGGGGATCTCGGTGGTGAAAAGCAGGCTGATCAAAAATCAGGAAGATTTCATGGTGGCGGGCCGCTCGGTGCCGACTTATAAACTCGTCGGGACGCTGCTTTGTACCTGGATTGGCTCCGGATCACTGCTGGCCGGTGCGGGATTTGCCGCGCGCGTAGGGCTTTCCGAACTCTGGATGGCGGCCGGTGCCTGGGTTGGAATTGTGATCGTTTTCTTTCTGGCGGCGAAGGTGCGCCGGATCGCCCAGTACACGGTGCCCGATATTCTCGAACTTCGTTACAACAAATGGGCCCGAATTCTCGGCACGATTGTCATCGTCATTGCCTACACCACCATCGTGGGCTATCAGTTTCGGGGCGGTGGATTTGTTCTTGAGCTCGTGGCCGGAATTCCGGAATGGCAGGGCGTGCTACTCACGGCCGGTTTTATCATCACATTTACCGCGTTTGCCGGAATGCTTTCCATCGTTTCGGTGGATATCATTAACGGTGCGGTGATTACGCTGGCGGTGATTATCGCGGTTCCGCTGATTTACGTAAATCTCGGCGGCGCGGAGTACATTTCTGCGAACATCGATCCCGAAATGTTTTCCGTGATGGGCGGCCACAACTGGATCTGGGCGATGGGCGTTTTCTTCCCGACGTTCCTCCTGCTGCTTGGTGAATCCAATATGTACCAGAAGTTTTTCTCCGCGAAAAACGAAAAATCCGCCAAAACAGCCGTGATGTGGTGGGTGGTCGGAACCATCGTTGTGGAAACCGCCATTGCTTCGCTCGCCATCCTCGCCTTCAGCCATTTCAACATGCTCGATCCGTCCAGCGCCATGCATCTGGCGACGGAAAACAGCGAGCGGATTATCCTTCATGCCGCCCGTTTTGGTACTGAAATCGGCCTGCCGCTTTTCGGGGGATTACTCCTGATCTGCGCCGCGGTGGCCATCATCACCTCAACCGGAAACAGCTTTTTATTGGCGCCATCCACGAACATCACCCGGGATATTTACCAGCGTTTTGTTAACCCCGATGCCTCCGAGCAGCGAATTGTGCTCTTTCAGCGGCTGATGGTTCTCGTACTCGGCGTTGCCGCGTGGCTGCTACTCACCCAGTTTCGAACTATTCTGGATATGGCGTTTACGGCCTACACGATGGTCGGCGCCGGACTCACCCCGGCGCTGCTGGCCGCATTTTTATGGAAACGCGTTACGACGGCCGGCGGCGTGGCGTCAATTGCCACCGGAATGGGCGTTACGTTAATTATTACGGTGATTAACGCCGTGTTTGAAGAACCGCTCGTGCCGACTACCCACATCGTACTTCCTGCCGCCGGACTCTCCGTAATCGTGCTGATCGTCGTTTCCCTGCTCACGCCGCCTGATCCTAAAGAAAAATGGGGACGATTTTACGAAGAAGAAGCCGTCACGCTTGATGAAGCTATTAAATCCGAATCAGACACATCCTCATAAAATTCCGGCTCAGAATTTTCGTTTAAACATAGCTATGACCTATCTATCCGTTGAAAATCTCTCGAAAAGTTTTGGCATCAAGAAGCTTTTTGAAAACCTTACGTTTGGCCTGTCTAAAGGTCATAAAACCGCGCTCGTTGCACCGAACGGCACCGGAAAATCAACCCTGCTGAAAATTCTTGCGGGGGATGATGTCCCGGATGAAGGCAAGGTGATGATCCAGAGCGGAATCCGGCTGGCATATCTGGAGCAGGAGCCCAGGCTGAACGACGGAATGACGATCCGCGAATACATCAATCAGGGGGATGCTGGCGTTGCGGAGATCATCAAAAAATATGAGGCGGCGGCGCAGCAGCAGGCGGATAATTTCAACGATAAAACCCAACAGGCGTTTGAGCGGGCGCTGGCAGAAATGGATGCTGCGAACGCGTGGGATTACGAGCAGCGAATGAAGCAGATTCTCGGAAAGCTGAACATTCACGATCTGGATCAGCCGGTTCACGAGCTTTCGGGCGGCGAGCGGAAACGGGTGGCGCTGGCGTTTACGCTCCTCGAAAATCCGGACTTACTGCTTCTGGATGAGCCGACGAACCACCTCGACGTGGAGATGATCGAGTGGCTTGAAGAGTACCTCAGCCAGAGCGCGGTAACGCTGCTGATGATTACGCACGACCGCTATTTTCTGGATCGCGTGTGTAACCACATCATCGAAATTGATGAGGGTTATCTGTATCACCATCAGGGAAATTACCAGTACTATCTTCAGAAAAAAGCCGAGCGGAAGGAGGTTGAACAGGCCGAAACGCACAAAGCGGGACAGCTGTACAAACGCGAGCTGGAGTGGATGCGGCGCCGGCCGAAAGCCCGGACCACCAAATCCAAATCCCGGATCGACGATTTTTATGAGAC
>PXAI01000155.1 GCA_003567135.1 Balneolia bacterium
GAAGGATTGACCAACGCGACCAGGCTTGCGATTCTGAACGCAAACTATGTGAAGGAAATGCTCAGAGATCATTTCAACGTGCTCTACATCGGAGCCAACGGGCGTGCGGCTCATGAAATGATTATCGAGCTGCGCGACTTCAAACAGGAGTCCGGCGTGGAAGCTGTGGATATTGCCAAGCGCCTCATGGACTTCGGCTATCACGCGCCGACGCTCTCCTTCCCCGTTGCCGGAACGCTGATGATCGAGCCGACCGAAAGCGAAACCAAGCGTGAGCTGGATCGTTTCTGCGAGGCGATGATTCAGATCAAATCCGAAATAACCGATATTCTGGAAGGCCGCGCTGATAAGGAGGATAATCCCCTGAAAAATGCGCCGCATACGTCAACAGTGGCACTCGCTGAAGACTGGAAGCATGCATACTCCCGCGAGCAGGCCGTATTCCCGTTACCATGGGTGAAAGAGTCAAAATTCTGGCCTTCAATCAGCCGGATTGACGATGCTTACGGCGACCGCAACCTGATGTGCAGCTGTCCGCCGATCGAAAGCTGGGATGATGCCGAAGAAACTACCGAACAGTCTGCCTGAGAAAATCAGGCGGATTGCGCCGGCAAAGGTAATTTCCCTATGCCCAAAATTTTCCGGAACATTGTTTAATTTTGGATGTTGAATAATTTGTACAGTTTAGTATCTTTGTTGAGATACACATATTTATGAGAATAAGTAGACATCTTCCAATATTATTAATTCTGATTTTTGTGCTTGCAGCCGCATCTAACTACGTGATGGTGCGCGAATTCAAGGCAAATATCCCTGATGCTTCCAAAAATGAGATCCATCTCATGTGGGTTTCAGAAAATGAATCGAACCTGAATCAGTACGTTTTGAAGCGTAAAATGGTCAGCGATTCAGATTTCAACTTGATAGCAGAAGTTCAGCCGCAGTCCACCGCGGCGGGGGTGAAAACCTACAACTACGTTGACCGCAACGTGTTCAGAAATAATGCTGACAACAATGAGCCGGTCGTTTATGAACTTCACGCTGTTTTCACGAATGGCCAGAAAGAGTTCATCGGTCAGGCTGAGGTTAATTACTCCTCAACGGCGATTCGCAGAACGTGGGGAAGCATCAAAGCGATGTTCCAGTAAGAGGCAATCCGCTCAGAATTAAACTACCAAATTAAATGGCTGAGACGAATCATCCTGATACGCTTATCTTAATGGATGAAGCCAGAATAGAGCGCACCATCCGCCGGATTGCGTTTCAGATTCTCGAATACTATCCTGAAGCAGATGATCTGGTATTTCTCGGCATTGATTCAAGAGGCTACGCCGTTTCCAAATCCCTTGCTGAGATTGTATCCAAAGCAGCTTCGGTTAATATCGAATGTCATCCTATTTATCCTTCCAGGCCTGAAATTCCGTCAAAAAACCACGTTGAGGGCAAAAACGTAATTTTGATTGATGACGTAATCTTCAGCGGAAAAACGGTCATCAAATCCCTGAAAAAAATCTTTGAAGCGGGTGAGCCTGAAGCCATTCAGCTTGCCGTTCTGGTTGATCGCGGGCACAGGCAGTTTCCTGTTTATCCGGAGTTTACGGGAACCCGGTATCCCACCAAGCTGCGCGAGCACGTCAGCGTTCAGTTCGATGAAACCAATCAGGCATTCCGGGTTATCCTCGACAGGAATAATTAAGATAAACTCAAGTTATTCAGGGGTTTTTTAGAATTCCCGAATTTGGGGAGATAGAAGCCATTTAAAGTTGAAAAGTTGCTATTTTCACTATCTGAATTTTGATCATTCAAAAGTTAAATATCTGAATACCAATACATGCTATGATGAAATCATTACAAGTTACAGCATCATTTTTGATTGCATTTTTACTTCTTTTCCCGGGAACATCTTTTGCCGGATCAGACCTTGGGCTTGACTGGGGTGATGTTCCACCTGATTCTGTTTCTCCATGGAATCTCGAATTAACCGGTGCGCTGAACGGCTCGCAGGCCAGCTACAGCAACTGGCAGCAGGGGGGCGTAAACACGCTTTCGGTTGCAGCATCAACCGTTTTTAACGCGCGATACAGAAAAAAAGAATGGGGATATGCGCTTCGTACCAACCTTGCCTATGGTCAGGCAAAAATCGACGACGAATACCGTAAAACCGATGACGTCATCTCAATCAGGAACAGGTTTCGTCGTTTCTTCCCTGATGACAGATGGAGTATTGTATTGGATATTAATTTCATCAGCCAGTTTGATATCGGAAAAGACCGGGATCTCGAAAACACCGTCTCCAGATTCCTGGCTCCGGGTTATTTAACCGAATCAATCGGTATCTCTTATCAGCCTGTAGAATATTTTTCAGTCGATTCCGGTGTGGCGTTGAAACAAACGTTTGTTCGTGATACAAATCTTTCTGAAAGATATGGTCTTGATCCCGGTGACACGTTCCGAAACGAGGCCGGTTTGAATCTGCAGATTCAGTTTGAAAAAGACATCCTGGAAAATGTCAGGTTTTTGACATCCGTTGAAACGTTCAGTAACCTGAACCGCAGCCTGACAAGCACCGACGTTAATTATAAAGCGGAACTGATTGGAAGAATCAACAACTTCCTCACCACGAACTTTCAGTTCCAGGCCGTTTACAACGATGACGTATCCAAAGAAGTGCAGCTGAGACAGGTTCTCTCTGTAGGCCTTAACTTCAGGATTATCTGATCAGTCCCGATCTTAATTATCTTAAACAGGAAAACGGGAGATCATCCGGTTTTCCTGTTTTTATTTGAACCATAGGTTTTCTCATGTACACCGAACTTATCCCATATATAGAGCGCTGGCTTCGCCATTTCAAAATTGATGATCAGGCAGGATTTGAGAGCGTGTACAAGGCTGCCGACCTCAATAAACCGGAGCTGGAAAAGGTCTATCAGGAATTTTTCAACCGGATGAAGGATAATTATCCGTTTCATCTGCCGGAGTATGCCGGGCAGATGCTCAAGCCTCCGCATCCGTACGCTTGGCTGGCTTATTCGCTGACGATGATGCTGAACCCGAACAATCACGCGCTGGACGGCGGTCCCGCTACTTCAGAAATGGAGAAAGAGGTGATTGATAAAATCGGGGAGATGTTTGGCTACAAAAAACCGTTTTTGGGTCATCTTACCGGAGGCGGAACTGTGGCGAATCTTGAAGCGCTCTGGGTGGCGGGGAAATCGCATCCCGGAAAGCCCGTCCTGTTTTCTGAAGCCGCGCATTACACGCACAAGCGGATGTGCGAAGTTCTGGGATTGCCGTATAAAGTCATCAGGGAAACCGAAGAAGGGATGATGGATGTGGAGCACCTGAAGTCAGAAATTGAGGGTGCCGGTACGGTTGTCGTTACGATGGGAACCACGGGCCGGGGCGTAACCGAGCCGCTCGCGCAGATTGTTTCGGTATGCAAAAAACACGGCGTAAGGATCCATTTGGATGCAGCCTACGGAGGTTTCTTTAAACTGGTTGAGGGTCGGCTTCATTACGATAATCTTTCCTGGGCGTTCACGAATCTGGCCGACAGCATCGTAGTTGATCCGCACAAACATGGCCTTCAGCCGTACGGATGCGGCGCGGTACTTTTCAAAGATCCTGAAGTGGGCTCTTTTTACAAGCACGATTCGCCCTATACCTATTTTTCCAGCGATGAACTTCATCTCGGTGAAATCACGCTGGAGTGCAGTCGCCCCGGAGCATCCGCCGCAGCGCTCTGGTTTACGCTGAATCTGATCCCTCTTGATGAAAACGGACTTGGCAGCATGCTGAAATCCAGCCTGAATGCTTCCATGGCGCTTTACAGAGCGTTGAAAAACAGCGACCACTTTTTCCCGGTTAGCAAACCGCACCTGGATATCGTTTGTTTTGCACCCAACCTGAGCTCAATGTCTGAAATCTCGGAAGCTTCAAAAACGATTTTCAGAAACGGTATGGAAGGAGAAAAGCCGCTTTATCTGAGTTTATTCAGGATGAAATCAGAAACGTTTACAAAACTATTCCCGAAAATTGAGGCCGATCAGGATGAGGTTACGCTGCTCAGAAGTGTGCTGATGAAACCGACACATGAAGCCTTTATCCCGGAGATGATAAACCGGCTGAATAAATTATTTCTGACAATCAGGGGATAATTTATATTTTAGAGATCGACTATATTTCTAAAATTAAAGGCTTCCTGACTACATGCGACAACTCGCCAATGCCATTATTATGGCTTTTTTCGGACTTTCAGTTCTTCTAATCCCCGCTAATCTTCACGCTCAAACATCTGACCCTGATCCTGAAACGTATTACAGAGTTCAGATTCCGTTTTCCACCACGGCCGAGTTTGACGGCATCACTTCTCTCGAAATTGCGGTTGATCACGCCCATATTGAAGGGCAGAGCATTTACGCCGAGCTCTCCGGTTATGAGCTTCAGATGTTGCTCGATGCAGGTTTTACGTATGATGTTTTGGTAGAGGATGTCGTTTCGTGGTACGAAGATATGTTCGTCAACGATCCGATTCTCACGGGCCAGGTTGCGTTTACTCCTTCACCCGATACGCCGGAAAATTTTAATCTGGGCTCGTTTGCCGGACATCTTACGCTCGAAGAGGTTGAGGAAGAGCTGGATCTGATGCACGAACTTTTCCCGGAGTTGATCACAGAAAAATTCAGTATCGGTACGTCTATCGAAGGGCGCGATATATGGAGCGTATGGATGGGAACGGGCGATTTTGACGAAAAACCACAGGCTTATTTTAATTCGCTGATACACGCCCGCGAGCCGAACAGCATGACCGCGCTGATTTACACGATGTGGTGGCTGCTCGAAAATTATGGTGAGGATGAAATGGCCACTTTTCTCCTTGAAAACCGCGCGATGGCTTTCTCGCCGGTCTTGAATCCCGATGGATATGAGTACAACCGCCAGACTAATCCCAACGGCGGCGGCATGCACCGGAAGAATATGCGTGATACCGGAGGCTCAAATCCCGGAATCGACCTCAACCGAAACTTTGGCCCGGAAAACTTCTGGGATCATCCCAACGGCGGTTCAAGTACGTTCCCGAACAGCGATACATATCGCGGGACAGAGCCGTTCAGCGAACCGGAAACACAGGCTATCCGGGATTTTGTAAATGCAAACGATTTCCGCACGGCGTTCAATTATCACACCTTCAGCAATCTGCTCGTTTATCCCTACGGCGCGCTGCAGCGGGAAACGCCAGAAAGCCACATTTTCAGGGGATATGCAGAGGAAATGACCGAATATAATGACTATGTGTATGGCACGGATATGGAAACGGTGGGATATAATACACGCGGCGGAGCAGATGACTGGATGTATGGTCAGCCAATCAATTATGATGAAGACAGATCCCGGATTATTTCCATGACGCCAGAAGTCGGAAGCTGGTCTGATTATTTTTGGCCGCCGGTTCATCGCATCGAGACATTATCAGCCGAAAATCTGCATCCCAACATTTTGCTGGCGCTGTATGCCGGTCCTGAACTCCGCGAAGAGTGGAGCGGCCCTCCGGTTGCCGGTCTTGAGAAGCTTGAAATCGGTAAAGAAAATTCGCTCTATTTTGAGTTTGAAGGGGTATATAACTACGGCCGGACATCAATCTCAGGAGCAACCATCACCATTACCACAGATTCTGAGTATGCCGAAATCATTGTCGGCGAGGTTTCGCTGGATGATGTAAAGCCTGATGCCGAACTGACGTGGGTTCCCGAGCCGTTCGTCATCGAAATCGATCCGTGGACTTCCACGCAGGTCGAAATCCCCGTTACGCTTACGCTGCAGGCGCCGTTCATGAAGCAGGCGTACGAATTTGAGTACACCTTCACCACCGAAGGATCGCCGCTTTCGAATGAGGAGGGAGATGATATCCCGACGATAGCGGAGCTGCACCAAAATTATCCGAATCCGTTTAACCCCACGACCCAAATTCGCTACGATTTGCCTGAGGCAGGTACAGTAAGGCTGGATGTCTACGACGTGACCGGCAGAAGGGTTGCTGAACTGGTAAACGAGCATCAGAACGCCGGAGCGAATCAGGTCAATTTTGACGGATCTTCGCTTTCCAGCGGGATTTATCTCTATCGACTCTCGTTCGGAAACGTGACGCTCACCCGCAAAATGATGCTGGTGAAATAACAGCCTGTTTTATTCGATAATGTTCACTTCGGGCGTCAGCGAAATTCCAAACCGCTGACTCACCGAAGATTTTATCTCCATGGCAAAATCATAGATTTCGCGTCCGGTAGCGCCGCCGTAATTGATAATGACCAGCGCCTGTTTATGCCAGGTTCCCGCATTTTGCGACCGCTTTCCTTTCCAGCCGCACTTTTCGATCAGCCATCCGGCGGGCACTTTTGTGAATCCTTCACCGGCCGGATATCCGGGAGCTTCGGGGAATTCTTTGAGGATATTCTGATAGACTTCATCAGGGACAACCGGATTCTTAAAAAAACTGCCGGCATTCCCCGTTTCTTTGGGATCAGGAAGCTTGCTTCTGCGAATGGCAATCACGGCGTCGGAAACATCCTTCACGCTTAGTTTATTTTCGGGGATGTCCATTTCATCCAGCGTTTCCTGTATTGCGCCGTAGCTGATGTTGAATTCCGGTTTTTTGGAGAGGCGCAGCGTGATGGATGTGATCGCATAAATCCCTTTCAGCTCATGTTTGAAAACGCTTTGGCGATAGCCGAAATCGCAATCTTCTGATCTGAACGTATCTGTCTTTCCGGTGTTCAGGTTAACGGCTTCCAGTTCTTCGAATACCTGCTCAAGCTCAACGCCGTACGCTCCGATATTCTGCATCGGTGCAGCACCGCAGGAGCCGGGAATCAGCGAAAGGTTCTCAATGCCGCCGAGGTTTCGGCTGATTGCGTAGTTAACCAAATCATGCCAGACCACTCCGGCTCCGGCTTTGATAAAAACGGAATCAGCATTTTCGCTGATCTGCCGGATTCCCTGAATATCCATTTTCAGAACAATCCCGGAAGGAGAGTTGAGAAACAAAACGTTGCTCCCTCCGCCAAGAATAAAAACGTTTTCCGGAGAAATACTTCCTGATTTTACGTACCCGGAGAGCTCGTCGGCGCCGTTCACATCTAAGTATTTGTCGGCTGATACCGAAATTCCGAATGTATTCAGCCTCTTAAGGTCGATGTTTTGTTTGATATCTGGGGGTTCCAAAGAAAAAAATGAATTAAAAATTGCCGTTTGCGGGTCAATATAAAGGCTTTTTATGAGCGCAGAAAAAAAAGTTGAAAATAATATAATATCTAAGTTAGAAATGTGTTATATTATGAGTGAAATAAGACAGTAACAAATGAGTATTGATTGGTTGA
>PXAI01000335.1 GCA_003567135.1 Balneolia bacterium
AAACTACCAATTAACGGGAAATAATGCTTCAGATTATAGGAATTAAAAATTGCAATACGATCAGGAAAACACTCAGCTGGCTGGATGAAAACGGAACTGAGTATGAGTTCAGGGACGTAAAGAAAGATCCGCTTTCTGAAGAAGAACTCAGCTACCTTATCGAGCGTGTTGGGCTTGAAACGCTGGTTAACAAACGCGGTATGAAATGGAGATCACTCGGCCTGAGCGACAAAAAGCTTTCGGATAACGAACTTGCTGATTTGTTAATGGAGCATCAGGTCATGATTAAACGCCCCGTTGTAGCCGCAGAAAGCGCCGTGATTGTTGGTTTTGATGAAGAGGCGCTCGAGGGATTTATTGAGGAGTACGCCTGAACCCGATGAAATCTCTTTTAAAAATATCGATGCCCGTCGTAGTTCTGGTGATTCTGTTCTTCGCAGCTGACGTACGTTCGTGGTTCAGCGCGTCGGATGTTCCGCCGCCCGAAATCGAGGACCTCTTTGGCGTTACCGAGCGCTTCACGTATGAAGTCCGCTATGGATTTATGCGTCTTGGCAACGTCCACGTATTTCATTCGGATACGCTCTACAACGGGAAAAACCATCGCAAGGTAACCGCTGTAATGACCTCAAACAGCAATGTGCCATTCGTGGGATATCGTGAATACCATTATAACACGCTGCTTGTGTACAACGACACGACGATGTACAGCAATCTTTTCTGGGTTGATAATATCCACGATGAAATTGAAAGCGAGTCACGTTTCGAGTTCGATTATGAGAACGGCGTGGTTTATTCCTGGCAAAAAGGGGAGCCGTCTGATACGCTTGAGCTGAAAGGCCCCTCTGATGGCGGTCCGGCATTATTCCACCTTGGAAGACTGATAGCGGGCAAGGATAAAGACATGAGCTACACGATTTACATCGATGATGAATTTAATGATGTATTTATCGAGTCAACTTCCGATATTGACATGATCCGCTCCGATATTTTTGATGAACGCAGAGTTCCTGTTTACCGCAGTTCAGGACACACCAGCCTTACCGGGCCGTTTGGTTTTAGTGGTCGCTTCAGGGCGTTGCATCACACGGGGGAAATGAGAATTCCGCTTGAGGCGAGGGCCTCTGTATGGATTGGAAACGTTACAATCCGTCTTATTGAATACGAGACTTTATGAGTAAACCCAAGGTTGTTTTTACGCAGATGCCGCATGCAGAGGGGTTGCCGGCACCTGCTTACGCTACGTCCGGCTCAGCCGGATTTGATCTCAGAGCCGCACTTCCCGACGGCTCGATGACTATTAACCGTGGCGATTATTGCCTTATTCCAACCGGCCTAAAAATGATGATTCCGGAAGGATTCGAAGCACAGGTAAGGCCACGAAGCGGACTCGCTTTCAAACACGGCATTACAGTACTGAACAGCCCCGGAACGATCGATTCTGACTACCGCGGTGAAATTGGCGTACTATTGATCAATTATGGAAAAAGAGAGTTTGAGATTAAGCACGGAGACAGAATTGCGCAGCTCGTCGTATCTGCAGTTCAGCAGATTCATCTTGTCGGGGTAGATAAACTCGACAAAACCGAACGCGGCGAAGGCGGATTTGGCAGCACGGGTGTGAAATAGGGAATTGGTTTAGAGATCCTGATTTCTAAACGCCTATGTAGCGACATGGCATGCCATGTCGCTACAAAAGCGCATGTTTATGCACCACATGTAATTGTATCCTTTAGGCTGACCAAAACAATTTTCAAAACTATAACCATTTGGGATTTAATTCCATAAAAGTTATAACTATTCGGGATTTGATTCCCAAATGGTCATAAAATCCAGCCCCCGTGTTTAACCGAAATACGTTTTCAAAACGCTGATCATCATAAAAAAAGCCTGTCCGGATAAACACCAGACAGGCTTCTTAGAGAGAATTTTATACCGGTTACTTCACCAGTACCGTATAACCCCAGGCGTCCATCGTGCCGAAGCTGATGTCGGTGGATTCGCTGATGGTTACTTCATCGCCGGAAAAAAGATCGGTGTATGTTCCGGCTTCGATTCCGTAGCTGATTGTCACATCCTGCGCATCGTCGGAGAGATTGAGCACTACGACTACGCGGTCTTCATCGTTTTGGCGAACAAAAGCGTAGATCGCTTCGTCATTACTGCTTTCCAGACGCTCCATGGGCGCGCCTTTGTGACCATTGCGCAGCGCGGTGTTGGTTCGCTTGAGGTCAATGAGTGTGGCATAGAAATCCTGGAAGGGGCTGTCGTAATCCCAGTCGATTGGATCTTTTTCGAAAAACTCGAGCATTCGGTTGAATCCGGTTTCCTGTCCGTTATAGAGCAGCGGCATTGCTTCTTTGGTGAAAATAAGCACACCAAAAGCTTCAACGCCGTCGCCAAGACGGTTGAATTCGGTTTCAGCCCAGGAATTTTCATCGTGATTTGAGGTGAACGCCATCATGAATGCGGTTTCAGGGAATTCATTTCTGATGCGATCCATGTACTCATCCAGATCGGCGAGCGTATTTTCACCGGACGCAATTCCGTTCATCGTGTGGTGTCCGCCCCACATGTAGCTCATATCAAAAGCGGGGTGAAGCCCGGGCTCTTCTGCTTCAGCGAGCATGAAAACGTTTTTGATACTTTCCAGCTCAAGGCGCGCGCGCTCCCAGAACTCGGTTGGCACCAGATACGCCACATCAGCGCGGTAGCCGTCGATGTTGAATTCCTCAACCCAGTAGCGCAGGGCGGAAATCATGTAATTATGCACCTCAGGATTATCATAATCCAGCTGAATTACGTCATCCCAGTCGGTTCCGGGAGGAATAATGAAGTTTCCATCTTCATCATGAACGTAGAAATCCGGATTTGTTTCGGTGAGATAGTTATCCCAGGCGGTGTGGTTGGCAACCCAGTCGAGAATTAGCTTCATGCCGTGCTCGTGCGTGGCTTCAACCAGTGAGCGGAAATCATCTTTAGAGCCGAACTCAGGATTTACATCAAAATAATCCCGCACGGAATAATATGATCCCATGGTGCCTTTTCTTTCTTTTTCCCCGATCGGATGGATAGGCATCAGCCAGAGAATCTCAACGCCAAGTTCCTGAAGGCGGGGCAGGGCTTCTTCAACTTTGGCAAATGTTCCTTCCTCAGAAAACTGGCGGACATTCACCTCGTATATCGTTGAATTATAAGCCCATTCAGGCGGGCCGACCTGATCAATTGTTAACGGTGCCTCGTCGGGACCGCACGAGATCATCAATAAAGCGGTAAAAAATACGGCAACTAACAGTACTGTTTTGTTTATTACACTCATAAGTTTGAATTTTAATAGTAAAGTAAATAGATGTGTTGGAAACAATTAACAAAGTTCGGGAAAGTAAACTTAATTACCAATTCAATCGGACATCCCGGGATACATCCATGCAGTAGATTTTTAACAACTGTAATTCCGTATTGTCAGCAATTATCATTAAATTATTTTATTATTTTAAAAGTGTTGTCAGTTAGTTTATCATCTGCAAATAAGAACTCAATACAGAGACGATGGCAATAAAATTGCCTGATTTTATACATCAGCCAGCATGCATCATAGATAAATCCGGAGTTGTTATCTATGCCAATGAGCTCCTGCGCACAGAAATTTCCCGAAACGGCGCTGCATCTCAACCATGGAATTTGTTTGATGAATTCATCAACAAACCGGAAATAAATGATGATCAGGGTTATTCCGGGATGCTGAATCATGTCTCCCAGCAGACCGCGTATTCCTGCTCCATCACACCGTGTGAATATGATGGGAATAAATCATGGCTGATGCTGCTCCACCGAACAGATACTCCCCCGAATCTCAATAATGAATGGGATAAAGTTCCGGTCCCGCTTTTGATGTATAACAAAAAGGGGAGGCTTGTCAGGTACAATAAAAAAGCCAGCAAGCTCATGAACCGGCTTTTCCTGGGATTTAACGACAGCGATGATACCGGCTCTCAATCCCTGAACCTTTTGTTTTCCTACGATGAGCGCAATTACCTTTTAGGGCTCCAAACCAGAACATCCTTTTGTAAGATCATCGGCGCGGAAGCTATGGAGATTCACGTCCGCCCCGAAGATGATTACCTGAATATTTCCCTGATCAGTTTGAAGGATCAGTACCACTTTTATAACCTGGTTCGTGAATACGACAACCGTTACCGGAGCCTTTTTATCAATTCCCGAACCGGTATGTTTCAAACCACGGCTGAGGGGAAAATCCTGAATGTGAATCAGGCGATGGCCGATATTTTCGGTTATGACTCGCCCCGGCAGTTTATTGAAGAAATCAAAGACGCCTCGCAGCTCTACACAAATCCGAAGCAGAGAGATGTGATCCGCCAAAAACTGCTCGGAGATGAAGATGTCCGGGATCTGGAATCTGAGGTGTATCGTCGTGACGGTAGTAAAATCATCATTTCCGGCAGTACCGTAGCCGTAAAGGATAACAAGGGAAACATCCGCCATTTCCAGGGTACCATTACCGACGTAACCGAGCGGAGTCTTTACCGGGAACAGTTTGATTTGTTCAATAAGGCACTGCTTGAGGTGAATGACAGCATCAATATGAGTGATTTATATGACATTACCATTTTTGTCAATGATGCGTTTACCAAAATGTACGGTTATGAGAAAGATGAAGTAGTTGGTAAGCCGGCCAGCAAACTTTGGGGCGAAACCACGCTGCCCGACGGAACGCCGTTTGACACTACGGAAATCCTGCGTGAGACGCTGAAAGGAGGCTGGCAGGGAGAGCTTATCAACAAAAAGAAAAACGGAGAACTTTTTCCGATCAGGCTTTCAACATCTTTGCTTCACGACGCTAACGGAAACCCGAAAGCAACGATCGCCATAGCGAGAGATATCACCGAGGAAAAGAAAGCTGAGGCGCGGTTACTTTTCGAAAAAGAGCGGGCGGAGCAGGCCAACCAGCTGAAATCGAATATTCTTGCGAACGTAAGCCATGAACTTCGCACGCCGCTCACGGGAATCATCGGGTTTACTTCAATCATTCAGGATCTGGTGGGCGATAATGAAGAAGTAAACGTGTTTCTGGATCACATTCGCGGTGGCGGCGAGCGTTTGCTAACGACCATCAACAGTATTCTGGCACTTTCGGATCTGGGAACCGGAAGCGTGCTGCCAAAACCGGCGTTGTACAATTTGAGGGAAATCGCGGCAGACGTGCAGAAAGGATACGAGCAGGAAATCGGTGAATCGGGACTCAAATCGAGCATAACCGGAGATAAAGAAATTGTAGTTTATACAGATGCATCACTGATTTCTCAGGTACTGGATATTCTGATCGGGAACGCGATCAAGTTTACGGAATCGGGTGAAATCAGCATAAAAATCGGCCGTGAGGGCAAGGCCGGGGTTATTGAAGTAAGTGATACCGGCGTTGGTATTTCTGAAGAATTCCGGAAAAAGCTGTTTGTGGCATTTGAGCAGGAGAGCAGCGGGTTTCAGCGAAAATATCAGGGCATTGGGGTTGGCCTGAATATTTGTAAAGAATATGTAAAAATTCTTAGAGGCACCATTGAAGTGAGTAGCGAAAAAGGAGAAGGAACCACCTTTAAAATCCGCATACCGTCAGATTCAGCTACATTTAAAACCGGAGTCTGATCCCGCCTTATTTTTATTTAGATTGTTTCGAAACAAGAACGATTATCAGTATATTTGGGTTTAGTATTTAAGTAGAAAGGCAGTTACGTTAATTCGATATCTGCATTTGATTTTATTACAAAAAATGAACGCATACGGGGAGTACAGTCATTACTTTTTCCTGTATCAAACACCAATTAATCCGTTTGAATTATTATGTCAAATTTGAGTGAAGCGCAAGCGGTTGAAACAGCTGCTTCCAAAAAGTACAAGTACGGATTCAAGACCGAAATTGAATACGAAGAGTTTCCGGTAGGACTTAACGAAGATATCATCCGAGAAATCTCGCGTCGTAAGAATGAGCCGGAATTCATGCTCGAGTTCAGGCTTAAGGCGTATCGTCAGTGGCTTGAGATGGAAGAACCTGAATGGCCAAATGTGAACTATACAAAAGTAGACTACAACGATATTGTCTATTTTTCACAGCCAAAAGAGAAAAAGAAGCTGAACAGCCTGGATGAAGTCGATCCGGAAATTCTGAGAACTTACGAGAAACTTGGTATTCCGCTTTCAGAGCAAAAAATGCTGGCCGGTGTGGCTGTAGACGCCGTTTTCGACAGTGTTTCTGTAGCTACCACTTTTAAGGAAAAACTCGCTGAAGCCGGCGTGATTTTCTGCTCCATCAGCGAAGCGATACAAAAATATCCTGAACTCGTTAAAAAGTACATCGGGTCTGTTGTTCCTACGAACGACAACTTTTTCGCAGCGCTCAATTCTGCGGTATTCACTGACGGATCATTTTGCTTTGTTCCCAAAGGTGTAACCTGCCCGATGGAGCTCTCCACCTATTTCCGTATCAACAACGAAAACTCCGGACAGTTTGAGCGTACGCTGATTATCGCTGAAGAGGCGAGTCAGGTCAGCTATCTCGAAGGGTGTACAGCGCCGATGTTTGATACGAACCAGCTTCACGCGGCCGTAGTTGAGCTCGTAGCTCTCGAAGATGCCGAGATCAAGTATTCTACTGTACAAAACTGGTATCCGGGTGATGAAAATGGTGTTGGCGGTATTTACAACTTTGTTACCAAGCGTGGTATTTGCAAAGGCAACAATGCCAAGATTTCATGGACGCAGGTTGAGACCGGTTCATCAATCACCTGGAAATATCCAAGCGTTATCCTGAAAGGGGATAACTCAGTCGGAGAATTTTACTCTGTCGCGCTTACAAATGATATGCAGCAGGCTGATACCGGCACGAAAATGATCCACCTTGGAAAGAACACCAAGAGCACGATTATCTCAAAAGGTATCTCTGCCGGTAAATCCCAGAACAGTTACCGCGGACTGGTGAAAATCGGCCCGAAGGCTGATAACTCAAGAAATTATTCCGTGTGCGATTCCATGCTCATCGGCGACCGGTGCGGCGCGCATACGTTTCCGTATATCGAATCCAAAAACAACAGCTCATCTGTAGAGCATGAGGCTACGACATCCAAAGTTGGGGAGGATCAGATTTTCTACCTCCAGCAGCGTGGAATGGATGAAGAGGCCGCCATCTCGCTGATCATCAATGGATTCTGCAAAGAGGTATTCCGTGAGCTCCCAATGGAGTTTGCTGTTGAGGCTTCCAAGTTACTGGCTATCAAGCTGGAAGGAAGCGTAGGATAAATCAGATTTTAAATAAAAGTTAACCAATAAAATTAAAGAACTG
>PXAI01000132.1 GCA_003567135.1 Balneolia bacterium
GTTCATGAAATTGTGCAATCTTCTTCATAGGCATCCTCTTTGTTTAAATTGGCGTTTGAACAAACAAGGTGATGTTCTTTTATGAAGACATCAACCTTGGGGATGCCTAATAGTATGATTCCTGCGGGCGAGTTAGATGCTCGGGGCATATGGAAAGTTGTTCGCCTCGCCTCATAACCGCCAAACATTAGATATATTTACTGAATTGGTATGATAAAAGATTATTACAATATTCTAGGAATAGAAAAAAATGCTGAAAGAAAAGAGATAATTTCTGCATTTCGTTTTTTAGCGAAAAAATATCATCCTGATAAAAACGACCCCCCCCAAGCCACAGATAAGTTTAAGGAGATATATGAAGCTTACGAAATCCTCAAGGACCCTCTAAAAAGAAAAGAATATGATCTCTTATACGAGGAAAAATTCAAAGAGGCAGAAACTCATCACAATTATCACAATGAAAGTGTAAATAGTTGGGTTAACTCAGCACACATAAATTTTGACGTGTATATAAATCTAAATTTAAAGAACTTTCTTAAAGTAACATTAGATAAAGTAACTTATCAAAGCTTAAAGACTATACGGATTGGAATAATTGCAATTTTATTTACAGCCACTCTAATTTTTGCTTTTCTTAGCTTCTTAGCTGTTTTAGGTTTTGGGGGACATTTAATTTATATGTCAATAACTCCTCAAGTATTTATCAATTTTGTCCTAATTATTTCGATTGAGGTTGGTTTGATTTTATACACTAGAAAACTTCTTTTTAGTTACAAAAAACAATACAACATATAGTATGGATCATTACTTATTTTCATTATCTGCAATATTAGTTTTATCATTTACATCGTATTTTGGTTGAAAAATGATATCAACCCCATTTCCTATTGAATCAAAGATACTTGCTTGTATTACCGGTGCAGTTTTTTTATTCATTTCCTTATTTATAATAAGTATTTACTCTGGAATACCTACTTTAGCATTGCTATTCGAAAAAAGCTTAAGACTAGTAATAATTCTTGTCCCCATAGGTGGATATTCTGGTTTCTTAAGCAATTTTAGGAAAGATGAACCTGTTATCAAATCATCAAGTGTAGAGAAAGATATCTAATGATTTAAATACGTAGCTATTAAGAGTTAAATTTTGTTATTTCAAGTACTAAATTCTTCTTTTTGACTGGTAAATCTCTAATCAAATTGATAAAACAGTTTTATAAGAATACCAGCTTGTTATTACATAAATTTCTTATAAATAAATCGAACCGGCATAACAATGATAAATTAACAGAAACGCAAGCGTTTAGTTGTATACAATCTATGACTTGACCGTAAAAAAACCCCATCCACATCCCCGTTTGCGCAATAATCTACAGACCTTTACCTTGCAATAAGCAACAGCCTGACAACATAACCGCTGGGGCTTTACATACAAATTCATCCACATGAAACACAGGAGTCGATTATGTCACTCATCCCAAATATCAATCCCAAAAACGCTGAGATTATAGAGCAATTTGGTGCCGAAATTACCGCGCTTTCTCCGCTGGGTGTAAGCGTGGAGGGCGTGGATCTATCCGCCCAGGACTCCCCTCCTGATTCCGTGCTTCGGGCGCTGGAAATGGAGATGGCACAGCGCGGATTTCTGGTGTTTAAAAACAGGGAGCAGATCAGTGAGGATGATTTCCTGCGGGCCAGCTGCTGGTTCGGTGGCCGGGAACTGAACAGCACCCACGGCGTGCATCCCGCGACGCCCGGCGGAAACCGGCACATCTTCCGTTTATCCAACGATCCCACACACGGCATTCCGGGCGTGGGTCCGCAGTGGCACAACGACGGGAGTTTTCTGCCCGATACCTTTTCGCACTCCGGCTATCACATCATACGTCCGGCCGAGCACGGCGGCGGCACAGAATTTGCGCATCAGGGAGCGGCGTTTGATGCCCTGCCTGAAGAACTGCAATCCTACTGGAGCAGGCTCTCCTCTGTAAATTCCAATTCGGGAGTCGTGCATCCGCTGGTGCACGAGCATCCCATATCCGGACGCAAATCCATCTGGCTGCACCTGGGCATGACCGGAGCGGTTATCGAAAAACTGCCGGACGAAGAAGGCTTCCGCCTCCTGGATGCGGATGAACTAAAAGAGCTGTGCCATACATACAACGACATCCTGAATGACGGCTTTGATAAAGGCTACGCCATCTCGTTTGAGTATCAGGAGTTCGATTGTGTGTTTATCGACAATCTGGCGGTGGCGCACCGCGCGGCCGCAACGGCTCACATGCCGCCGGAAAAACAGGGCCTGCGCATTATGCACCGAAGCACCGTAAAAGGCATGCAAAACTTAGCACCCGGCTTCGGCCTGCCGCAACATGCCAGCATCATCGGCCCCAGCCCCTACGGAGACGGCGTATGGGAAGGTGGCGGCGTTGGCTTCCGCTGGGATGACGGTATTGCTATGCGGAACTGAGGATTGTGAAGCGGACATCAATTCGGATTTAAGGCTGAAGTAAATCCGGGCTTGAAGAAATGGTTTGAGATTACCTTAAACATACTGATTGTCTTTACGCTGTTCCTGTATTCATGACCAAAACAACCCGGTTTTTAGCTTGATTATCCCAAAAGAGATGGCATGCGGCATTGCAGTTCAGATTGCTTTTATGTATCACTTTACGTATCGTAAATGGTACAATAAAACCGTCTACTCATTCTCTTTTTTATGAAACGCATACACCTTGATAAAGACATCCAACCCCTTTCGGCTTTTCGCGCCAATGCGGCCTCTATCATTAAAAAAGTCAAAAAGGATCGCAGGCCGGTAGTCATTACCCAACACGGTAAAGGATCTGCAGTCCTGCTCGACGTCTCCGACTATGAAGAAATGGTAGACACCATCGAGATGCTAAAGGAAATCAGCCAGGCCCGGAGAGAACTGGATCAGGGAAAAGGAATCCCACACGAAGAAGCTATGAAATCTGTAAGGGAACGTTTAAGTCAGCTTAAATGAAAATTATTTGGTCTCCTCTTTCTCTTCAAAAACTTAACTATTACGCTGATTACATCGCCCGGGATAATACCGATGCGGCTATGGCTTTTATCGATGAAATTGAAAACAAAGCTGAAAGCCTTAAAGCGTATCCTCATAAAGGACGCATGATACCGGCTTTAAACGATGAAATGAAGCGGGAGCTGGTGATCAAAAGCAACTATTTGCTTCTCTATGAAATACATGGCGACATCATTGAGATATTGACGATTCGCCATGTAAAGCAGAAACCAAAGAAACCCGAATAAAAACTCCCTGCCCGAGGTGATTTTTCACGCTTCGGCAACCGGGGCTTCAGCAGCGGGTGCTTTTGTTAAAAACAGGGTCAAGCCGCCGAGAACGATCAGGAAGTGGTACCCACGCTTTCAGTGTTGCCATCTATAAGCTATCAACGATCGAAACTGTGCTACGTTGGAAGATCTCCCGAGGGGTCAGGACGAACTACTCGCCGGCATAACATCCGGCTCCGCCGCGGATGTTTGCGGGATGACATCCTTGGGGCGCCCGTAATTTTATTCCAACCCGGTAATCCAAATCCCCAATAATCAACCGCCAATAATCCATAATCAATTCAAAAGCCCGAAACAACCTCCTCGCTATCAACCAGCCCGGGGAACCGGCTTTCCACGATAAAAGGGATACTGTAGAGTCTGCTTGCTTCCTTTTTTTGAATGCGTTTAAGCAAAGGCTTCTCAGCTGCAGCTCTGAGTTTCAGAATGGGGTCTGTTATTTCCGTTGCCGTCATGCTTTGATTCGCTATCCAGGCGAACGGCTCAATTCCTGATCGCCTGAGATCTTCCTGCAGTTTGGATGCTTCCGAAACCGGCGTAGTTTCAGGCAGGGTAACCAGCAGCAATTTAGTAAACTCCGGATCCTGCAAATATAAAAGCGGGGTTTTCATCTTACCGGCATCCACACTGCTGTTTCTCATCACTTCACGATGATAACTTCCGGTACTGTCCAGCAACAACAGGGTGTGTCCGGTTGGTGCAGTATCTATAACCACAAATTTGCGGCGTGCCTGATGTATCGCTTTTGAAAATGCGTGAAATACGGCTACCTCTTCGGTACAGGGCGATTCAAGATCTTCTCTCAAGAGCCTGAGCTCTTCTTCGGTTTTACCGTCTCCTTTTTGATGCAGCACTTTTTCAATATAGGACTGCTTTTCGGCTTGGGGATCAATCCGGTTCAGCTCCAGGTTTTCGGGCAGCGATACGTCTTCCAGATAATCAGAAAGATGCGCCGCAGGATCTGTTGTGGTTAAATGAACCGGGAATCCTTTTTCGGCCAGCTTCATCGCTATTGACGCAGCTATGACCGTTTTGCCAACGCCGCCTTTACCCATTGTCATGATGAGCCCGTTTCCGTTGACCTCCGTAAGATCATCAACAAGCTGATCTATGTCCGGCAGCTCCATAACCGTATCGTCCCGGGAAATCCCTTTGCTTTCCCGCTCTGCCTCTGATCCATCCAGCGGTTCGAATACGTTTCTGAGTTTTTCTATACCCAGTAAATTCCACGGACGGAGCGGAAACGTGTGTTGTTTCAATTCTTTCAATCGCGCAGGCATCTCTTTTAACGTATCCTGCATCCGGGCTGATAATTTATTCGCAAACGGATCTGTTTCATCAACTGGTTCAAATACTCCGTTAATAAGCAGTTCCTGATTGGCCAGACCCATTTTCATCAATTCTTTACCGGATCGGTCGGCTTCGCGCAATGCCGTTTTTTCCGGACGGGTTACAAGATAAATGGTAGTCGTGTTTGCATCTTTAAGGCGATCCACCACTTTCTGATACCGCTGCTGATTAGTCTTAAGCGCGGATGACGGCCCCAGACATGAGGCTCCGTCAGGATTTTCTTCAATAAAATCACTCCAGGCTGCCGGAAGCTCCAGCAGGCGAAGCGTATGTCCGGTTGGCGCCGTATCAAAGATGATTATATCATATGGAGTTTGCCCGCCATCCCCTGCAATGTATCGGGCGAATTCATCAAATGCGGCAATTTCTGTGGTGCACGCGCCGGAGAGTTCTTCCCGCATGCGCTCCAGATCCCGCTGCGGCAAAATATCTTCCAGCGGCGAAATGGCGCGCTGCCGGTACGCTTCTGCAGATTTTTCCGGATCGATATTCACCGCATGGAGTCTATCAACTCCGCTTACGGGCGTTACTTTTTCGGTGATTTCAGTTTCGAGTACGTCCTTTAAATTCGAGGCGGGATCGGTGCAAATTAGCAATACGGATTTCCCGCTGTCGGCCAGCCTGATGGCAGTGGCGCTTGCCAGCGAGGTTTTACCAACTCCGCCTTTTCCGGTAAAAAATATAAATGGAGTTGCGTCTGAGATGTTCATGATATCCTTATTTAAATCTATTCTTTAGAGCGATTAACAGCATCCGCCGCCAGGCGTGCACTGGCTTTTAGGAACGCCAAGTAATTCATTCGCCTGCACTACCACTTTTTGCGTTAGAGCCTGACGCTCATTAAGACCTGACTGCATGGCTTGCAGTAAACTTTGTACATCTGCACCCGCTTCCTTGCCGGAATTAAAAAAAGTGGTCATTGCAGAGACATCACCATTCAGCACGGATTGCTTCAATTGATGCATAATTTCATTCTGATCGATAGCCTCGGTGGATTTGCCGTTTGTTGAAATGCCAAGCCATTCACACAGCTGTTCCCTGGACGGATATCCACCTTCTGAGGCAACTTTATCGTTGACCAGTATGACCGGTAATATTTCAGATCCCTCTTTCTGTAATCTCGTGAGTACATGTGGATTCGTTTTGAAGGCTTCAGGCTCCTGACCCAAATTAAACCTCTTTACTTCGATTCCCTTACTTTTCAGCCATTTCACATCGTTAGCGAAATCAACCAGCGAACTGTCTACATCGGAACCGCAAACGCCGGTACTACAGCACATGGCGGGGTCATAAATTTCAATTGTTGCATTCATTATTTAAGGACTTTATGGTAGTTGTTTTATTAATCGTAAAATTACGATTAATAAACCGTGTATCCAAGATTGATTTTAATTTGCCCGTTATTATTAGCCACCGTTACGCAGCATATCAGCAAACTCATTGGGCAACTGACTCCCCTCCACCGATTTGGCCGCTTTTTCCACATCATATTCAACCCGGATGAACTCCACACTGAGGCCATCACTATCTTTCAGATCGAGATCTTGAACCCACTCTAACATCGCATAGCAAGCGCGCGGGTCACCGTCTTTGGGTTTTCCAACCGACCCGATGTTTATTGCGTGACGCATCTCGCCATTTTCATCCTCAATAGCCTTATGGTACGGTTTATGAGTATGGCCAAATGCCATTACATGACAATCAGCCTTTAGCATCATTCTGAGTAAACTTTTATTCTCGCGGTCTTCAAACAGATACTCATTAATTTTCCGCGGACTTCCATGTACCATCAACATGTTCCACGGATTTCCATTCACGCCAAATTCAAGACGCAAATGAGCCGGCAGTGAACGAAGGTACGCGCGGTTTTCAGGGCTGATAATCCGGTTGGTATATGTGATTGAGTCCACACCTCGGGACTCATCTTCCTTCGTTTTATATGCGCATCCGCAATCATCACTTGCAAGCCCAACGCCCTGATCATAATTTCCTGCGATGACCGGAATACGGTATGAGCGAATTAATTGAACTACTTCATTTGGATAAGGAGCATAACCAACAAGATCGCCGAGGCAGTAAACCGCGTCCGGTTTATTTTGTTCGATGTCATTTAACACCGGTTTTAAAGCATCAATATTTGCGTGAATGTCGCTGAATAAGGCAATTTTCATATTAACAGCAGGTTTTTATTAGTTCAGATGATAACTCTGAAAGAACGGACTGAAGCTCCCGGATTCCGTCCGGATTCAGGCAGTAGCAGGTCTTCACACCTTCCACAGTTCCGTTAATCAACCCTGCGCTCTTCAGCGCTTTCAAATGTTGTGAAACCGTTGACTGTGCCAATGGGAGGATTTCGGTGATATCGCCACAAAAGCAGGTAGACCGCTGTGCCAGAATTTTCAGGATGGCAATCCTGGCTGGATGACCGAGTGCCTTTGCGATTTGAGCAGATCGCTGTATGGACTTCTCATCAATTGATACATCTATGGTTGTCATAATCAGAATTATTTATCGTTAAAATACGATTAAATATAGCGGGTCTGGCTTCGGTTTCCAAAAAATGATGTAACAACAACAACATTACCACCCCGAAGCTGTCATCCCGCAATCGGGATCATAAGTAA
>PXAI01000199.1 GCA_003567135.1 Balneolia bacterium
CCATTTTATCCATAGGCCGGATTTCTCTTTTCTGATTAAAACAATCCATTTCAAAAATCAAAACTGTTTTATCCCTCCGAGGAATTGAAGCAGAATAGACAACAGAGATTGTATTGTTTAAAAGATTTATAGACCCACGCGCGCAAGCCAATTCTGAACTCTGATTCGAAACGAAGTGAAGAACCGTGTAGCGCTTTTTTGAATTCTGAATTCAAAAATTCCCCACTGTGGATTCGCTCCGATTATCTGACTAAATTGGAAGTTCATAAAATCTGAACCTGAGTAACTGCAACGAGACCCGCGAGCCACTTTTGACTTCGAACCCCAACTTAAAGCCTGATCTGGAAGAACCTGCATTTGAGCGTGCCCTTCGGCCGTCTAAAATTGGTGAATTCATCGGGCAGCCCCGGATAATTGATAATCTTTCCGTATTTATTAAGGCTGCGCGTATGCGGTCTGAACCGCTGGATCACGTTTTGCTTTCGGGCCCTCCGGGACTCGGAAAAACGACGCTGGCTTCAATTATTGCCAACGAAATGGGCGTTCAGATGCGCCCCACTACCGGGCCCGTGCTCGAAAAACCGGGCGATCTCGCAGGGCTGCTTACCAATCTCGAGGAAGGAGACGTGCTTTTTATCGATGAGATCCACCGGCTGAATCCGGTTATCGAAGAGTACCTGTACTCGGCGATGGAGGATTTTAAAATCGATATCGTTATCGACTCGGGTCCAAATGCGCGCAGTGTACAAATAGATCTGAAGAAATTTACCCTTGTTGGCGCCACAACCCGAAAAGGATTGCTGACGGCGCCTCTTCGGGCACGGTTTGGAATTGATCTCCGGCTTGATTACTACGACGTGGAGCGGCTGCAGCATATTGCCAAGCGAACAGCCGGCATTTTGAATATTGGCCTGAGTGAAAAAGGAGCCTACGAAATTGCGCGCCGAAGCCGTGGCACGCCCCGAATTGTAAACCGGTTGCTCCGCCGGACGCGCGACTTCGCCGAAGTTGATGGCGCCACCGAAATCACCGATTCCATCGCCGATAAAGCGCTAAACGCACTTGAGGTGGATCAGAACGGGCTGGATGAAATGGATATCCGGATACTGACCGCAATAGCAGACAGCTACAAAGGCGGCCCTGTCGGGCTCGGCACGCTCGCGGTAGCCGTCAACGAAGAAAAAGGAACTCTGGAAGAGGTCTACGAACCGTTTCTGATCCAGGAAGGATTTCTCCAGCGAACCCCAAAAGGCCGTACCGCCACACAAAAAGCCTTCGATTATCTCGGCATCAAACGTCAGGGCGGAAGCGCACCGTTGTTTGAAGAGTGAGAAGAGTTGCGGGTTTTGGGATTGATTATTGATTACGCTCTATTGATTATCGGGGGATGGGATTAGCGATCGGCGATGTGAGATTAGTGATTTGAGATTTTTTTGGATTCGAAAATAATCGCCGGTCGCAGCCCTTGCTCCGGCTGGAGCAACACGTCTGTAGCTCCCGCGAATGGCGTGTATCAAACGGCCCGGGCTCATGCGGCGCTATCATTTCCCAAGGCTCCCGACGGGCCGGAGGAAGAAGATTTGCGATTAGCGACGTGCGATTAGCGATCTGAGATTTTCTCGGATTTGGAGATAACCGCAGAGTTAGCGGAGTTTCGCAGAGGTAGAAGGGGCGGGATTCGAAGAATTTGACGATTTCCAAACCCTTCAATTGGGCCGTGGCTTTAGCCCGGCCAAACGGAGGCTCTCTAGAAAAGTCCCGAGCCAGGGTAGTGCTAATGACTACATTAATAGCCGAGGGACCCGAATGGATCGGCGAATTTCGAAGTACGAATAGCGATTTGAGATTTTTTGGGAATCCATAAATGACATCCTGCTTTCTTTTTCTAACACTACAGCCATAAAAAAAGCCGGCTTCGGATTTCCGAAGCCGGCTTTTTTAGTTGCGCTCAATTATAATCAATTGATATCCGTATCAGGGAAAAGCACGTAGTAAGAAAGTACCTGTCTCTGATCTTCAGATGCTGAGGCGGTGTTGTGGAATGTTGTGTAAACCACTCTTCCGTTTCCGAGCCTGAAGGTAAACGCCAGCGGCTCCATCTCATCATCTTCAATTTCCTGGACTGAACCTGTGAGAAGCTCGCGTGTGTTACTGGTAAGTTCGAGGTCTGAAACGCGTCTCCATCCACCCAGATTGTAGGTAATCTCAAGGCTGGTATCCTGTACGTACTGCTGAAGTAGCTCATCCTCGATCAGTGCCTGTACAGTTTGTGAGCCGCCGTTACCGAAGCTGATTTCGCCCGGGAAGATCTCTTCAACGAGTCTGTACTCGAGATCCGAAACATAAAGTGTTCCGCCGCTCATAACATAATCAGTAAGTGCTTCTGCTCTTGCAGAACTGTAAGCACTTGCGCCGCAGTTCACGAAGATCATATCGTACTCGGTTAAGAGAGCAATATCGTCGAGATCTGTGCGGTCGATACGCTCGATTTCAGCGCCCAGGTCTTCAACAATATCTTCCATACTGTCGAAGCTTCCGTTCACGTAGCCAAGCTTGCGGGTAGCCTGTACGGCACTTGTACCGCTGTCGGTGGTTTCCCCTTCAGAAACCTCTACTGAGAATGTGATCTCAAAAACACCCGCTTTTGCTGCAAGCATTTGCTCGCCAACCGGCACGCCTTCAAGCGTAAACTCACCATTGGCGTTGGTAACAGTAGTTGGCCCATCTGGATCAATTACGGCTGTGGCGTCAAGAATAGAGTCCAGTGGCCTGAACATCCGGGCTCCGTCTGAAGCCGGAGAGGCAAGTCCAACGGTGGCGCCGGGAACGGCTGTGGTTCCGTTTGGTGCAGTAATTACTCCGGTAACGTTTCCGGTTACTTCTGTATCATTATCGTCGTCGCTACATGCGCTCGTAAAAAGCAGAGCGAACGAAGCTATGAGTAACAATATCAAAATTTTATTTGTATAGTTTATCATAATTATTCCTTGTTTAGTTATAGTTAGCAGCAGTTCATTTAAACCATTGTATGGTATATATTTCCAAATAGTAATAATCTTTTCATTATCCTGAGTAAAAAGCATGTTAATTCTGTGCTTTATTAAGCACATTTCAAGCATGCTTTTTTACAAAAGGCTGTTTACAGTCTTGTGGTATTCTTCTCCGCCAACAGATGTCTGTGATGTATTACTATCAGGTTTCTGCCAAAATAACCTGTTACAAATGCAAACACAATCTAAATAGCGTAAAAACCACGTATTTTATGCGATTTAAATCTTTTGAAATTAATGTCTTGAAAAAAAGTGCGCTACGCGTAACACCGTTACTCCCGGCAAATCTCCGTCGGATATATCAGCATTTTATTTAAAAAGTTATACCGTACTTAGAACATGATACGCTGTGCAGTTGGAAATTCTGAACATGGTTGATGTTCTTTTAAAAGAAACTATTGAAATTAAAAATCTCATTTTCCTCCTGTTTACCTGCTTCGCTCGGATGTCGTTTTTTTACGTGTGTGTCCGCATAATTTTGGGTATATTTACCGGCTATTTTGCACACTACGTGCCGATGCAACGCAAAAACAGGCCTCCAAGCTAAGCCTGACGTTAATATTGATTTCAAACTAAGTCGCTTAATGAAAAGATTATTTACTTCTGAGTCTGTTTCAGAAGGACATCCAGATAAAGTTGCAGATCAGATTTCTGATTCTATTCTTGATGCCATGCTCACTGAAGACCCCAATTCAAGAGTTGCGGTTGAAACGCTGGTAACGACCGGTCTTGCCGTAATTTCAGGGGAAGTTACCACCAAGGCCTACGTGGATGTTCAGGAAACGGTCCGGAACACAATTCGCGAAATCGGTTATACCAAAGATACGTACCGCTTCGATTCAGAATCCTGCGGTGTGATGGTGAGTATTCATCAGCAGAGCCCTGATATTGCGCAGGGTGTGGATGAATCTGACTCTAAAAGTATCGGTGCAGGTGATCAGGGGATGATGTTCGGCTATGCCTGCCGTGAAACGGATACCTACATGCCGCTGAGCATTCAGATGGCGCATGATCTGGTTCGCGAACTCGCCTTCATCCGCAAGGAAACAGATCTGATGCCATATCTCGCGCCCGACAGCAAGAGCCAGGTTACTATTGAAAATGATGAAAACGGCAATCCGCTCCGCGTTGATACCATCGTGCTTTCAACCCAGCATGATGAAGGCGTTGATCAGGATAAAATCAAAAGTGATGTACGCAAACATTTGCTTTCACGCGCGGTGCCTGAGAATCTTCTCGACAACGAAACGTTGCTGCACGTTAACCCGACCGGCAAGTTTGTGATTGGTGGTCCGCACGGCGATACCGGACTTACCGGACGTAAAATTATCGTGGATACTTACGGCGGACACGGTGCACACGGCGGCGGCGCGTTTTCCGGCAAGGATGCCACCAAAGTTGACCGCAGTGCTGCGTATGCCGCGCGCCACATCGCGAAAAATATTGTGGCCGCTGAGCTGGCGGATAACTGCCTGATTCAGCTTGCCTACGCGATTGGTATTCCAGAGCCGGTTTCTGTATTTGTGAACACGTACGGAACGGGGAAAGTCAGCGATATCCAGCTTTCTGAAGCGGTGAAAAAAGTGTTTGACTGCACGCCGGCGGGGATTATTTCCAGATACGATCTCAAAAAGCCGATCTTCCGCAAGACGGCTGCGTACGGACATTTCGGCCGCGATGAGTTCACCTGGGAAAAACTCGACTACGTGGATCAAATCGCAAACGCGGTTAAGTAAAATCCGGGAACAGCCCGGCCATTCTGCTTGTTATACTATCCGGTTGCCTGCTAAAGGCGCCGGATTTTTTTTGTTAATCATTTGATCATTACTTCGGAGTACTATCCTCCGGTTTTCGGCGTTTAACCGCTGTTTAGCTCAATCAAATATATATTTATCACCTGAATGGATCCCCAAAGCCCCCTCATGTTTTTTGTGTTTCTCACCTTTCTGCTTACGTGGATTGGGGGGATGCAGTTTGCCGCGTACCGGATGCTCCGCGACTGGACCGACAGCGCCTTCGATGAGGTGCAGCGGGATATCTGGCGGAAACGCATTTTGCAGGTAATGGCCGGAGGCACGCTGCTTTTCCTCATCCGGTTTCTCACGCCAAGACTGGGTTTGCACGATTCATCCTTCATTCAGGCGCTGATCATCAATACGGGCGGACTCTATTTTGCGATCGTTTTTCTGCTCTTCATTATATCCGTTTTCTATTTTTTATACAGAGGATCGAAATATCTGTACAGCCTGATGAAACCATCTGTTTCGGCTCCAGAGGCGAATAATCCTCCGGAAAGAAAGTCGTATGATCCGGGAAGAAGGGAATTCATCAAAAAGATGGGGATTGTCGGGCTTGGCGCGCCGGTGGTTTTATCCACGGGATTATCTGCGGCAACGCACCACAATTACCAGTTTAATAAGCACAGGCTCTATGTGAAGGATCTGCCGTCAGGCCTGGAGGGATTACGGATTGTTCAGCTGAGTGATATCCACTCCGGTATTTATATGAACAAGAAGCAGATACAGGAGATTTTCGAGCTGGCTAACAGTCAGGATCCGCATCTTACGCTTCTGACCGGCGATATGATCGATAATCACGTCTCGGAAATCCCCAATTTCCGGGATGCGGTAAATGACCTGAAAGCGGAATACGGTGTTTTCGGATCACCCGGAAATCACGATCACTACGCTTCCATCGATGCGGTTATGGACAGTCTTGCTGACCGTAAAATAAAGATGCTGCGGAATGACTCGGCCAACCTGAATATTAACGGCGAGCGCCTTTCCATTATCGGGGTGGATGATGCCGGAACAGGAAGCCTGAATTTCGCTAATCTGGATGAATCCTTCAGAAACTCTGATCCGGAAGCGTTCCGGATTATGCTCTCACACCGGCCACATTTATTTGATGATGCGCGCAGTAAATCTGTAGCATTAACGCTGGCCGGTCACACGCACGGCGGACAGGTAGCGTTCAACATCGCCGGATTCGAGCTTTACCCAATTGATTTGTTTCACGAATATTCGCGTGGATTGTACACAAAAAATGATCGCCATCTCTACGTAAATACCGGCGTTGGCCTGGTGGGCGCGCCGATCAGGCTGGTGCGGCCTGAAATTGCGGTCATTACGCTGACCGGAAATCCTGAGCTGGCTAAATCGTGGTCGGAAGACGCCTGATTTTTCAAAAAGGTACTGTAGCCCTGACTCTGTAATACAGATCATAATCCCGTTCAAACAGGGCGTCAACCGGCTGGGCAATTCCTACGGAGTGCACGATCTGAAGCGGACCGAAGCGCAATAAGTTTTTTAGCTCAACTCCGGTTCCGATCTGTCGCTCATAGGCGTAGCCATTGCCGTCCATGGTTCCGGAATTCCATACAAAGCCCGCATCTCCGAAAAGTGCCAGTGTGGTTTCGTCGAGGGAGATCAGGCCGAGGATGGTGGTTTCCAGGCCGGGTAAAAAAGGAGTTCGATATTCAAGCGTTGAAAATACAAACCGGTCGCCAAGTGTATAGGCCCGATATCCCCGAACGCGCTCTGATTCGGGATTAAAAAATGTTCCTCCCTCAAACGGAAGATCGATGGAGATATCATCGAAGCGGCTCAGCCCGATGAAGTTTTGCGGGAAATCATCACCCAGAATAGCGATGGCGCGTCCGTACAGAAAAATCCGGTGCCTGCCGGGAGCCGGGAAGATATGGTACGCGGTAATTTCCGGTTTGATAAATCTTGTGTCGCTGTAAAGAACCCTTGCCGATCCGGTGAGCCGCGCCCTGACGCCCCAGCCCTGCAGCGGATGAATTCGGCTTCCTGCAAAATTTCGTTTTTCACTAATCGTAAAAGAGAGCATCAGGTTGGTTTGCCTGCCCTCAACCGGCTTGGGCATACCGAGCGTATTTGTTTCCAGTTCTAAAACGCTCGATGGCTCGGTGTTAAACACGCTCAGTTTCAGCATCAGGCTCGCGTTTCGGAACGGACGGGCGAAAATATCCAGCGGGATTACCGCGCCGGCTTCCGCACCCGTGTTGATGTTCAGTAAAAACCCATTATCATAAAACTGGCCGCCAAAATTTCTGCGGTAAATATTCAGAAAAAGCTCGGGATGAAGCTGGCGGTTTACGTAAGAAACCAGAAAAAAGCTGTTGTTATAATCGGGGATGGAATAGCCGCCGGTGGCAAAAATAGTGTGCTTTCCAAGCGGCTCCATCCAGGCAGTAAAAAGTCCGGGGCCCCAGTCGTTCGGGC
>PXAI01000095.1 GCA_003567135.1 Balneolia bacterium
AACTTGCCGATTTTGATCGGCGGGTTAAGGATAAACTCGAGCACGACAGCTACACGTACAACGTGGAGCTGAAATACGACGGAATGGCGCTGCGGCTTCGCTACGAAAACGGCGTACTTGTACTCGGCGCAACGCGCGGAAACGGCGCAAAAGGCGATGACATCACGCAAAACGTGCGCACCATCCGCGACATCCCACTGAAACTGAAGGGGGATTATCCGGAGATAGTTGAAATCCGCGGTGAGGCTTACATGGAGCTGGCTGCATTTGACAAAATGAATCAGGCGCGTGAGGATGACGGACAGTCTGTTTTCGCAAATCCCAGAAACGCCACCGCCGGTACGCTGAAAATGCAGGATTCCTCCATTGTTGCGCGCAGGCCGATTCGCTTTTTTGCGTATGACCTGATTGATGAATCGAATGATGACACGCTTACACAAGAGCAAAAGCTTAATCGATTAGTCAGCTACGGCCTGCCGGTTTGCGACATCCGCAAAAAATGCGATACGCTTGATGAAGTTCAGGAACTCATCGTAAAATGGAATGATAAACGCCACTCCTATCCCTACGAAACAGACGGCGTGGTGATTAAGGTTAATGAGGAAAAGTACCGTGATGTTCTGGGGCAGACAGCCAAAGCGCCGCGCTGGGCTATCGCCTACAAATTTGAGGCCGAGCAGGCTGAAACGGTAATAAACGACATCACGCTGCAGGTTGGCAGGCTTGGCACCATCACGCCGGTGGCTGAACTTGAGCCGGTTTCGCTGGCCGGCACAACCGTAAAGCGGGCGTCACTGCACAACGAGGATGAAATCCGCCGGAAAGATATTCGCAAGGGTGATAAGGTGATGATCGAAAAAGCGGGTGAAATTATCCCGCAGGTTATCAGGGTCTTAAATCCTGATGCAGAAGGCCGAAGCGAGCCGTTTAAAATGCCGGAAGTGTGTCCGGCCTGCGGAGAAAAGCTGATCAAACTGGATGAAGAAGTTGCGTGGAGATGCGTAAATCCGCAGTGTCCGCCGCAGGTTCGGATCCGAATTGAGCATTTCGCCAGCCGCGACGCCATGGATATCGAAGGACTCGGAACCGCCGTTGTGGAACAGCTGGTGGATCAGAATCTGATCAAAACATTTGCCGATTTGTACAGTCTGAACAAGGATCAGCTAATCCCGCTGGAAAGAATGGCGGAAAAAAGCGCGACGAATCTGATTGATGCCATCGCCGCAAGTAAAAATCAGCCGTTTGACCGCGTGCTCTACGGACTTGGAATCCGGTTTGTGGGCACCAAAGTTGCCAAAGATCTGGCGCAGGCATTTCAGCATATTGATGCCATTACAAGCGCTGATCAGGAAACGCTGTGCGATGTGGACTCCATCGGGCCGAAAATTGCTGATTCTGTGATTCAGTTTTTCAAAGTGCCCAAAAATCTGGAAATCGTTGAACGCCTCCGCGAATACGGCCTTCAGTTCGAGGCTGAGAAAAAAGAAACGACCGATAAACTGACCGGCAAAACGTTTGTAATCACGGGTGCGCTGCCTACGCTGAAACGAAAAGAGGCGGCGGACTTGATTGAGTCCAACGGAGGAAAAACGGCGGGATCAGTCAGCAAGAATACGGATTTTCTCCTTGCCGGAGAGGATGCCGGCAGCAAGCTGGAGAAAGCAAAAAAGCTCGGCACCTCAATAATTGATGAAAATCAACTGTTTGAAATGATTAAATAAACCGCTATCGTTTATTCCATTATTCGATAAGACAGACTAAAATTATTAGGTGATATGAAACTCGACATCGCAAAAGACGACCTTTTTACCACACTGACACCGAAAGTTGAAAAACTCGACTCCAACGCCGCGCCGGATTTAAAAAGCCAGCTTATCCTTCTGTCTAAAGCAACCGACAGCGGCGATTTGATTATCGATCTTTCTCACGTAAATTTTGCTGATTCCAGCGGATTAAGCGCGCTTCTTCTGGCAAACCGCCTTTACCGCGATGTCGGGCGAACACTTGTACTTTGCAGTCTGCACGAAAAAATCGCCCGTCTGATTGATATTTCACGCCTTACCTCCGCTTTCAATATTGAGGATGATCAGGAAGCGGCCGCGGCGTTTATCAAAGATCAGTACGAAGACGATTCTGATTCCTGATTCCGAAACGCAAACCTGAACACATCCCCCCTTGCTTTCGACCATCGGCGCCATTGATTTAGCAGTTATTGCCGGCTACCTTATACTTTGTGTAGTAGCCGGAATAAAGCTTGGCGGGCGTCCCGGCGATCCCGCATCCTATTTCAAAACCGATGGAACCGTACCCTGGTGGGCGGCCTCATTTTCCATCGTTGCCACCGAAACGAGCCTGCTGACCGTTATTTCCATTCCGGTGGTCGCCTATCTCGGAAGCCTCGTTTTTCTCCAGCTCGTTGCGGGATACGTCATCGGCCGGATACTCGTCGCTTTTCTCATTCTTCCCTCCTATTTTTCGGGCAGTATCGCCACGCCCTATGAATGGTTTCAGGACCGATTTGGCGGGCGGTTTCGCAGTTTATCATCGGTCGTATTTCTGATCACGCGCTTACTGGCGGATGGCGTCCGTTTATTTGCCGCCGCAATTCCCCTCAAGCTCATCACCGGCCTGGAATACCCGATCGCCATTGCGCTGATCGCGATTCTTACGCTTTCATACACCTACTTCGGCGGACTTCGTTCCGTTATCTGGATTGACGTACTCCAGCTGATCGTCTATACCGCCGGCGCCGGATTTATCATCTGGTACATCACCACGACGCCGGATATTCTTCCGTTCAGCGAAATATCCGAAGTCGGAAAAACCGCGTTTCTGACCATGCCGGAATCCGTATCGGATGTTTTCTTCACGCCCTATAACCTGATTGGAGCGATGCTTGGCGGAATATTTTTGACGATGGCCTCTCACGGCACTGATCATCTTATCGTACAGCGTTTGCTTGCCTGCAACAATCTGAAGCTTGCCAAACGCGCGCTCATCACCAGTGGATTTTTCGTGTTCATCCAGTTTCTGCTGTTCCTTGTTGCAGGACTTTTCGTCTACAGCTTTTATCAGGGGGCAACTCCGGAACAGCTCGGCGTTGAGGTAAACGACGAAATTCTGATCCGTTTTGTGGTTCAGGAACTTCCGGCCGGCGCGAAAGGGCTCTTCATCGCCGGATTATTTGCCGCGGCCATGAGTACCCTCAGCAGTTCGTTATCAGCATTGTCATCTTCCACGTTTTTTGATCTGTTCCCGAAACTCGCCCAAAGGCCGGACGCCATGCGCATCTCACGCATGATGATGATCGTCTGGACGCTCGTCTTCATTCTGTTTGCGTCGATGTTCACCAGCACTGAAAATCCCATTGTTGAGCTCGGGCTCGGTATTGCCGGGTTCACCTACGGCGCGCTTTTGGGCGCATTTCTGAACGGAATCTACACCAAAATCGAATCATCTGACGCGGTGGCCGGATTATTCATCTGCGTGGCTGCTATGACCGTTATCATCTTTTTCACCCCGCTCGCCTGGCCGTGGTACACACTAACCGGGTTGATCATCTTTTCAGTTACAGCACACACATCCTCATTTATCCGGGGATTTGTTAACCTGAAAAGTTGAGTTTAATTTTGCTTAACTTTAGCCTTTCGTTAAGCAAGCCGGCTAACGGGCATCAGCATAAACTCAGCACTCACTTTCAACGATTTCCATGAGTTTTCTATCAAAACTTGGATTAGGACGTAAAAAAAACCTCAGCACCGGCACGTTCGGTGAGAATAAAGAGGAGATTGAAAAAGCGGAAAACCGGAAAGATATTTTCATCAAGATTTCGGTTTCAATTATTTTTCTGGGGATAATCATTTTCCTGTATCCCAGAAACATCATTCAGGAAATCAGCTATCAGCTCAACGAGCCGTGGAAATCAGAAGACCTCAATGCACCATTTGATTTTCCGATCCTGAAAACGGATGCTGAAATTGAAGCCGAAATGGAGGAAATCCGCAGTGAAACTCCGCCCGTTTTTCATCTGGATGCCAACGTATCGGAAATGATTGCTGTCCGTATGGACTCGGTATTGCAGCGGCTGGATCCTGTGCTCGGCAACTACGCCGACTGGCGAATAAGTCAATATGAGGAGGATACTTCACAGGCCCGCTCTGACAGTTCACGCTATGTTCAGTCCAGAATTAACGCGGATCTGCCCTTTGATGAGGAGATCACCGATTTTCTGCTGGAAAACTATGCGGATATAAAGCTCGAGGAACACCGTACCGGCACCAGCATTCGCAGAACATTTATTGGCGTTGAGGTAAGAAACCGACTGGAACATCTTGTAAATGAGGTCCTCAGGGATGGAATCATTGATATTCCAAAAGATGAGGTGGAAAGCAATGAAATTACGATTCGAAATCTTCGCGACCGGACCGAACGTGTTCTGAATCTGGCGAATGTCCGGGATATTGAGGAAGTGGAAGAATTTGTGGCATTCAGGCTCAGAAGGATGTTCCGTGAGGAAGCCGCGGGAATGGCGATCGCGCTTTTTAACAGCGCCGTGCAGCCCAACTTTAACTTTAGTGAAAGCCAGACCTCAGAGCGGATCAGCGAAGCGATTGAGGGAATCTCGCTTACAAAAGGTGCCGTTACGGCCGGTGAAGTGATTATCCGCCGCGGCGACCTTATTACCGAAGAGCGCCTGAATCGCCTTAGAAGTCTTGAAGCCGCCCGTGCAACCCGCGCGAGCAACATCGAGATTTTCCTGCGTTATTTCGGGAACGCGCTGCTCATTTTCTCCATGTTCATGACCTTCCTGATCTACCTGTATCTGTACAGGAAGCCGATTTACGACGATAACAGCCGGTTCGTTCTGGTATTTTTGGCCCTCGGGCTCCTGCTCGGCGTTGGCGCATTTTTGAGCAGGCTCGATACCATCTCCGATTACATCGTGCCGCTTGCCCTCGCGCCCATCCTGCTTACAATTATTTTTGATTCAAGGGTTGGCCTGATGTCAACACTCACCATCGCGATGATTATGGGCGTGATGAACGGCTACAGTTTTGAATTTACCACAGCTACGATTGTAGCATCGAGTATGGGCGTGTATACGGTGCGCGATGTGCGGAAACGCAGCCAGTTTTTCCTCACCACGCCCGGACTTATTCTGTTCAGTTACTTCATCGTTTTACTTGGGTTCACGCTCGCCCGAACCAGCAACTGGGCGCTGCTTGGCGAGAATATGGTGAACGTTCTTTTCAACGTTGTGCTGATTTCTATTCTCACCTATCCGCTGCTCTTTCTGTTTGAAAAACTCTTTAAAGTTACCACCGACGTTACCCTTTACGAGCTGAACGATAATAACAGCGCGCTGCTGAAAGCTCTGCTTATGCGCGCGCCTGGCAGTTTTCAGCATAGTATTCAGGTGGCTAACCTTACAGAATCGGCCGCCAGCGCGATTGGCGCAAACGCGATTCTGGCACGTGTAGGCGCGCTGTACCACGATATCGGCAAAATGAACAAGCCGCACTATTTTGTGGAAAATCAGAGCGGAATGGAAAATGTGCACGAAAAACTGAAGCCCCGAATGAGCGCGCTGGTGATCAAAAACCACGTGGATGACGGCGTTTCGATCGCCGAGGAAGAAAACCTCCCGCCGGTGATCATTGATTTTATTCGTACGCATCACGGCAACAGTCTGATCAAGTTCTTTTACAGTAAAGCCCTTGAAGAAGCGGAAGACGATAAGTCTATTTCAGAAGCAGATTTCCGCTACGACGGGCCGCTTCCGGAAACCAAGGAAACCGGAATCCTGCTGCTGGCAGACTGTATCGAGGCCGCATCACGAAGCTTATCGGAGCCATCATTCAGCAAGCTCGAAAACCTTGTTAACCGACTTGTTGAGGAGCGTCTGGCGGAAGGCCAACTCGATAATTGTCCGCTTACCTTTCGCGATCTTACCATTATTAAGGCAGAATTTCTGAAAATTCTGACCAGCATGTACCACGGCAGAATCAAGTATCCGGGTCAGGCTGAAGCGGAAAAGAAAGAAGAATCCGATTCAAAAGCAGCTGAAGCTCAAAAAGCAGGGACGAATGATACTCCGGCTGAGAGTAATTCTGAACAGGAAAAACCGGCAAAGCAACAGCAGGAAAACCAGAAGAGTGAATGAAAGAGGTTCCGTTCAGCCCCGTTCTGAAACAGTATCTCCAGTTCATAAAGCTTGAAAAGGGATTAGCCGGAAATTCGCTGGTCAGTTACGAAAACGACCTTCGCAGATATCTCGCATTTATCGGAAACGTACGCGGCCTGAACGACCTCACGGGAATCACGCTTCAGCATATTGAAGAATTTCTTCAGGAACTAAGTTCGATGGAGTTATCGCCGGTCACGATCGCGCGTAATATTTCATCCATCCGCAGTTTTCATCATTTTTTGCTCCTTGAAGGATTCAGCCAGGCAAATCCCGCTGAACTCATTGAGCTGCCCAAAAAAGCCCGGAAACTTCCCGACGTTTTATCCACGCAGGAAGTTATAAGTATGATCGATCAGGCTGACGGAGACGAGGATGCCTCTGTACGGGATAAAGCCGTTCTCGAATGCCTGTACGCCACCGGAATGCGCGTTTCCGAACTTACGGGACTGATGATGGATCAGCTTTATTTTGAAATCGGGTTTGTGCGCGTATTCGGAAAAGGCAGCAAAGAGCGCCTCATTCCAATCGGAGGCCCTGCAGTTGATGCAATAAATAAGTATACTGATGAGGTGCGTCCGGGGTTGATTAAAAACCCGGGTAAGTCAAAAAATCACGTGTTCCTGAACCTGCGCGGCGGGCCATTGACAAGAATGAGTATCTGGAATATCGTTAGGAAATATGCTGATCTCGCGGGAATTACAAAGCCGGTTTATCCGCATGCGTTTCGGCATTCTTTCGCCACCCATCTGCTTGAAGGCGGCGCTGATCTTCGTTCGGTACAGGAAATGCTGGGGCACGTATCCATCAATACCACCGAAATTTATACCCACGTTGACCGTTCCTTCCTGCATCAGGTTCATAAGGAATTTCATCCGCGTGCTTAGCAAGAATTAACTACCGCAATTATAAAATAATATCGTTTATGGCTCAGGAAACCGCAGTAATGTCCATCGAATGGCGTGAAGATCACGTCAGAATTATTGATCAGACTTTTTTACCCCGCAGAACCGTTTTTTGCGACATTCGGGATGTCGGCCAGATGTGGGATGCCATCCGGAAACTAAAAGTACGCGGAGCGCCGGCAATCGG
>PXAI01000169.1 GCA_003567135.1 Balneolia bacterium
AATAATCGCTGGCTGTCCCCCTGATTCGGATCACCCACATAAACAATATTTCCGGCCTGATCCCGGTATGAATAGGAAACTGCCAGCGCCTGCCTGTTTTCCAGCCTGAAACGAAGGGAGATGTAGCCCAGACTCTGGTTTACGTCATAATCAACGCCTTCAGTCAGCGGGATAAAGTTGTTTTCAACAAACTCATCTGACGGCACATCAAGATCCGAAGCGGATACGCCAACGCTGGGATCGCGGAACTGTTCAAGAAATCCGGGATCGAAAATATCCTGTTCTTCATTCGGCGGAGAAAATCCGTCTGTTCCTTGAACCACACCATAATCGAGCAAAGCGATCGCCCGTCGCTGATCCGGTTCAGAAGTACTGGACGTATTTTCGACGTACACATCAATATTAACGATATCGAAAAGCCGTCGTGTAACAACCGGATTGCTCATCGCTTCCTCAAATTCCTGACGGGCGTAAAAGTCGATAAAAAAGTGGCGGTCATCTTCGTAGGCGTTGGGAGCAATATCTATCTGCTGTTCCTGCGATCCGCCCGAAATAGTCTGCGTTTCACCCTGACCTTCCTGCTGAGACAAAACGGTGGTGACTTCCAGCGCCCCGAGCTTCGCTTGTGCTTTAATTCCGAAAAGTGATCCCCCTCCCCGAATCAGCGAGTTCCCGGTTTCCATCGAAACGTTACCCAGCTCAATCGACTGAATGATTTCATCTTCGTAACCGGTATATAAAATGTTCAGCCTGTTTTCGTATTCAAACGACCGCTCAGTATCCCAGTCGGTTGAAATGGTAAGCTTATCCCCGATTGTACCCTGAATATTCAGCTGAAGATTCTGATCAAATTTGGGATCAACCCTTCGGCGCTGATCGGCAGGCAGCGCGGGATCTTCCGTGTCAGAAATCGAAACACCCACGTTCATATTTGCCGAACCGGTTACGCGGAGGTTCACCTCAGGCCGCCCGAAAATGGTTGTAAACGCCGAGCTTTGTCCGCCGGGAATCGTAATTCTGAAATCCAGCAATCCTCTCCGGGCATCCCTTCTAAGCTCTTCCTCTCTGATAAGCCTCTGAAAACTTTCGCGTTTGGTGCTTTGCTTATGCTTCGCGGCATACGTTTCGAAATCAAACGTAGCGGTGTATCCGGTCTGGAATTCGCCTAACGTCCGGCGAACATGATAATTACCGAGTGTGTCGCGTTCCGTTTCAAAGCGATCGTCGTTCAGCCTGATTTCCAGAATGCGCGGCCAGTCCCGTAAAAATGGCGGCGTGGAAAGAAATGATCTTGGAAAAGGAAGTACGCTTACGGAATCTCTGGATGGTTTGTGAATGATCAGCGTATCTGCGGCGGCGGTATCGGCCGTATCAGCGGTAACCTGAGTTAAGGTATCTGCCAGCACAGTGGAAAAATTCCGTTCTCCCGTAAATGCTTTACTCTCAGCAGATCCCGCGTAAAACCAGGTTCCTAAAAAAAGGCATACCATACTTAATGGCAACAATCTGATGTGCTCCGACTTCCGCAAAAATGGTGGTCTAACTCGTTTCAGGATTAAACAGATATATGATATGTCAGGTACCGGACTGGCCGGAATTAAATAGCAGTATAGGTGTCTCTATAGGCTTAGCTTTTTTTGTGGTACTGACTGTTTTGCTGATCCCAAAACGTAACTCTGAAGGATATTAGAAGTGTCCTGGGGATGCACCAACTTGTGTTGGTTTATGCGGGGTTGAATGTTAAGCATTTTTTAGGCTAATAAACAATCGTATTTTAACGTTTTGGTTATGTTCGTCGCATATCTGAATGCAGAATGTGGTAAGATAACACCATCTTTTTAACTCCTCAATTGAAATTACGTTCCAATTTTTTTTAATGCGCGGTAAGGTTTTAAAAAGGCTTCAGCGGGAAATCCTGGCCGGACACATCGGGCCCTTTCTTTTCTGTTTCCTTATAGTGATGTTTTTATTGCTGATGCAGTTTCTCATCGACCACATCGACAAGCTGGTCGGCAAGGGAATTCCTATCGCGATTATTCTCGAACTGATTCTTACCAATCTGGCTTACATGGTGGTACTCGCCGTTCCGATGGCGGTTCTGGTCTCCTCGCTGATGGCATTCGGAAAGTTCGCCGAGAATAATGAACTCGCCGCCGTGAAGGCTGCCGGCATCAGCCCGATGAGCCTGATTCGCCCCGTAATGGTAGCCGCGCTGATCCTTTTCGGATTTCTCGCCTGGTTTTCTGATCAGGTTTTGCCCGACGCCAACTACAAGGCCCGCTCGCTGTTTATCGATATCCGCATGCAAAAACCGGGATTCGATCTGAGGGAAAATGTGTTTTACGACGGGATAGACAGTTACAACTTTCTGGTGCGCAGAATCGAGGCCAGCGGTGACAGTTTACGGGATATCACGCTATTTCAGGAAGGAAACGCCGAGCGGTCATCGGCAGTGGTTAAGGCCGATCACGGATACATGCAGTCGGTGCCGGATACGGATATACTGAGCCTCTATTTATTCGACGGCCAGATTGTGCGTAATATTGCGCAGGCTCCCACAGCAGAAAATCGCATCGAAAAAACGCGCTTTGAAACTTACCGGATTAACTTTGACCTCTCCGACCTCAACTTTAACCGCTCTGATCCGGATCGGAGGCGCCGCGACGACCGCACGATGACTTCTGCCATGATGAAGGTTATTGTGGATTCTCTCCAGCGGGATATTCAGGCTGATTTTGAGCGGCTGACTGCATACAAGGGGATAAACCGTCTCTACATTACCAAAGAGCGGTTAGAAGGTGATTCAACCGAGAATTTTCGCAAGCTTTTATCCGGAGCCGAGATGGCTTTTCAGCCTCCGCCCTCGTGGGCGCAAACCATCGATCTGCCGGAAAACGTTGTTGAAACGGAGCTTTTTTCTCTGAATCAGCTGGAGCATCGGGAGCGGCAGCGGCAGGTTGCATCGCGGGCGCAGACCAATTTCCGAACGACCATTGCGCAGCTGAATAATCTTCAGAATAATATTCAGTGGAGATCAGAGCGGAGTGCCGTTTACATGGTTGAGATCTATAAAAAAGTATCCATCCCCTTTGCGTGTCTGATTTTTGTGATGGTGGCTGCGCCCCTCGGTATGCTCACCCGAAAAGGAAATATCGGCTTCAACGCGCTCATCAGCGCCGGACTTTTCACCTATTACTGGATTTCGGTAATTCAGGGCGAAAAGCTGGCCGACCGGATGATCATATCCCCGATAACAGGAATGTGGTTCGGAAACGTTACCTTGTTCATTCTCGGAATTTATCTGCTTCTGAAAGTCGTGTACGAGTTCCGGATCAGCGATCTTTGGAACCGCGAAGCCGTAAGAAAATCATAGCCATGCGCACAATCGACCTATTTGTTTACAAACGCCTTTTCGCCATCATGTCGCTGGTGCTGGTTGTGCTGATTTTCGTGTTTATCATTATCGATTTTTCCAACAACAGCGATAATTTTACCGATCGCGGCGCCGAGCTATCAGAAATCTGGGGGGATTATTACCTGAATTACATCCCGGAAATGATCCGGCTGATGCTCCCCATGGCGGTGTTTATCGCGGTACTGCTCACTGCCGGACAAATGGCTGAGCGTCTTGAAATTACGGCGATAAAAGCGGCCGGTGTCAGCCTTTACCGGTTTATGCTCCCGTTTTTGCTGTATGCTTTTGTGATGACCGCCTTCGTAAGTTTTCTGGATGCGTTTGTAGTACCGAAATCAAACGCCGAGCGTATCGCCTTTGAGCGGCAGTATCTCATGACCCGAAGCGACCGCGTAGAGCGAAGCCGCATTTATCGTCAGGAAAGCCCGAATACGGTATTGACCGTCAATTACTACGATTCCGTTCGCGATCTCGCCTATCAGGTAAAAATGTACCGCTTCGACGGCGATCAGATCGAAAAAATGGCTGATATCGCGCGGATGGAGTGGGATCACGAAAAGCTCCGCTGGAAATTAACGCGCGGCGAGTACCGTTTTTTCAACGAAAACGGATATCACAAAATCAGCTTTACGGAGAGCGATACTACGCTGAATATTTTACCGCGAGACCTGGCAAGATCGGCATCTGATATTGATCTGCTTACTTACCCCGAAATTATCGACTACATCAATTCGCTGAAACGAAGCGGTGCCGCCGGAATTGAGGCGCAGCAGGTTCAGTTCTACATCAAGCTTTTTTATCCGCTCGGTACGCTGATCATCACCATTATAGGAATTGCGATAGCCAGCGAGCGTAGGCGCGGCGGTAAAGGGATGATTTTGGGTACAGGTGTGGCTATCAGCTTTTTGTACGTGGCATCCATGTACATTATTGAGCCTTTCGGCGCGGCCGGAGCGATCGATCCGATGCTCACAGCCGCCATCCCGCATATTCTCTTTTTCCTGGTGAGCCTGATATTACTCTACCGGACTCCCAAATAGATCAGGCTTCCGGAAGCGGCCCGCGATAGTTAAATGGCATGTCCGGACGGTTGTTATTATCCACCTTAATCGTGCCGTGCTGCTTTTCAAAACGCTGTACGTTGTCGTTCAGGGCGTTCATCAGTCTCTTTGCATGATCCGGCGTAAGCACAAGTCGCTTAACCACTTTTCCTTTCGGAAGGCCGGGCATCACCGCAATAAAATCCAGAATAAACTCCGACGGTGAGTGCGTGATCATCACAAGATTTGAATAGGTTCCTGTAGATTCTTCTTTGGTCAGCTCAATTTCAAGCTGCTTCTTTTTTTGTTGATTCGGCTGATTCATAAAATAAAGTGTGTTTAAATTTCAGGTCTGTCTTGTTTCAGTTTGCACTGTTAGCTATCGACTGTATAATATCAGAACGAGTGATAATTTCAAATTCTGAGTCGTCGAGTTTTACAATCACCGCCGCATTGCCGCTGTTGAGCAATCCCGTAATCTGATCCACCCCTGATTTCCGGTCAATTACCGGCAGCGGATCGGCCATGATATCAGATACCGGCTTCGTTCGCATATTCGGATCTTCCATCAGCTGACTCAAGATGAGCTTCTCATGTACGCTTCCGACAAACTCGCCCGCATCATCCCGAACCGGAACCTGAGAAATACCCTTTTCGTGCATCATTTTGATGACATCATCAAGCAGATCAGTATGATTGGCACTCAGAAACGTGCGGCTGACCGGTTTTTTGCTGATTACTTCCTGTGCCGTCGGGAAGTTTCGCTGATCCATGAAGCCGTTCCGGATCATCCATTCGTCGTTGTAGATTTTCGAAACGTAGCGGGTTCCGCTGTCAGGAAGTAACACAACAACCACGCTGTTTTCATCCAGCTTCGCATTTTTGATGTAATCAATGGCGCCCCAGGCCGCGGCTCCGCATGATCCTCCCACAAAAAGCCCCTCCTGCCGTGCAAGCGCGCGGGTGGTTACAAACGCCTCTTTATCCGGACACTGAACGACTTCATCCACGTAGGAAAAGTCAACGTTTGCGGGGATGATATCCTCACCGATGCCTTCGGTCAGATATGGCCCGATCTGAGATTTATCAAATACTCCGGTTTTGAAATAGCTTTTATAGACCGATCCTACCGAATCCACGCCGATAATTTTAATATCAGGATTTTTCTCCTTCAAATATTTCGCCGTTCCGGTGATCGTGCCGCCGGTTCCCATGCCGGCCACAAAGTGCGTGATTTTTCCATCGGTCTGCTCCCAAAGCTCAGGGCCGGTCGTTTCATAATGCGCCTGATAGTTACTCAGGTTATCATACTGATTCGGATACCAGGAATTGGGGATTTCCTCGCTGAGACGTTTTGCAACGGAATAGTAGCTCCGCGGATCATCAGGCTCCACATTTGTAGGGCAAATTTTGACCTCCGCTCCCATCGCGCGCAGAATATTTACCTTTTCCATACTCTGCTTGTCGGTCGTGGTAAACACGCAGCGGTATCCCTTGATGATCGCCGCCAGAGCCAGCCCCATTCCAGTATTTCCGGAAGTTCCTTCAATGATGGTTCCGCCGGGCTTGATCAGGCCTTCCTTCTCAGCGTCTTCCAGCATCTTCAGGCCGATTCTGTCTTTTACACTGTGTCCCGGATTGAAATACTCAACTTTGGCAAGTAGCGTGGGTTTAATATCTTTGGTGATTGAATTCAGTCGGATAAGCGGCGTGTTGCCAATTGTTTCGAGAATGGATTGATACCACATAAAAATGAATGCGTATATTTTAAGACGTTTCAAATAATTATTCGTGCCGGATACGTTGTACATTAGGTCGCCGGTTCACACGGAGTGAAAATAACGAATTTAGCCAGCAATTCTACGTGAATATTAACTCAATCGCCCCGCCGGGTACTTTACTTATCGCTGCCTTACGTTACTCTATTTTATTGCTCGCGTTGATGTTGGGGTTAGCTCAAACCTCCACAGCCCAAAACAATAACAACACGCTTGATACCAGCAATATTGAGGTCATAAGAGTGCTTCTTTTCCAGCTGGATAAGCCTCAGCATCTGCGCGTTGGCGCCCGCGACGGTAACATCAAGCTGCGCACAAATGACGGTTTTGAGATTACGATTGAAGAAGGAAATTCGCTGGCTGATATTCGGCGTAACGGGAATCAGGTTTCCATTTCGTACGGAAATACCCGCAGAAACGCGCGTTCGGTGGAAGTTTTAACGGATGAAATCGGTGTGATGCGGATTGTGCATCCTACAATCGGATGGCGAAATTACCGGGGGAATCTGGCCATTGATGTGCAAAACCAGAGACTGCGGGTCATTAATCATGTTGAGCTGGAAGATTACGTGGGAAGCGTAGTCGGCGGCGAGATGAGTTTTCATCATCCCGAAGCGCTGAAAACCCAGGCGGTGATGTCGCGCACCTACGCACTCTGGAACGTGTCGCTTTTCGGCCAGGATGACTACGAGCTCACCGATCACGTTATGAATCAGGTCTACATCGGCGAGCATACCGACAGGCCGCGATTTACGCGCGCCGCATTTGCCACCAAAGGCGAAGTGCTGACCTGGAGCGGACGGCTGATGCTGGCTGCCTACCACAGCACATGCGGCGGGGCAACTTCAGATAACGAAATGGTGTGGCTTGGTAATCCGCTGCCCTACCTTCGTAATATTCAGGATGGCGACGCCTGTGAGGCATCACCGCATCATCGCTGGGAATTTCAGGCATCGGCACAGGAGCTGCACCGGTTGGTTCAGAATCACACCGGAAACCGGGTTACGCGTCTGGAGCCGGGCGAGACCGATGAAGGCG
>PXAI01000154.1 GCA_003567135.1 Balneolia bacterium
GATATTCAAGCTTCAAACGGCGTAATTCACGCAATTGATGCTGTCCTGATTCCCGAAGCCAGATAATTCAACTTCCTGATTACAAAAAAGGCTGTCTCTTTTACAGAGACAGCCTTTTTTATTTGCCAAAACCGGAAAACTGGGCAGGATCGCTACATCCCCTGCATATCATAGATTTTAATTTCAAAACGACCGTCAGCGTCCTGATGACGTGTAAACAGCGTATTCCTTTTGTGGTGAATCCGGATCAGATTTACATGAGTATCAAGCTGATACGTTCCGAGATAAGAACCGTCATGCAAAGTATAAAAGTCGATCAGGTTACCAAGATTCCGGGGGTTCTTTCCGGAGTGCAAAATGGCAATAGTGTCATCTGACATCTGAATTGAGGTATTGATTACATTATTTCCCTGTACCGAACTAAGTGAGCTGTTCACACGCGGATCATCAACAACTTGCTGTCGAATCGTGCTTCTGATTGTTTCCCGCTGGAAAAGCAAATCACCCTCCTCTGTAAAAACCGTAAACCAGGAAGATTCATACGGGATAAACGCAATTTTCCCTCTTTGTGCACTGAGGTCCCCTTGCTTCAGTCGCGGTGAAGCCGGCCGGTTCATTTTCCCGAAATTCTCCTTCGATTCTCCGGTATGGATATCAACCGAACTGAAAAGATGATCCGAAATCAGACTGCCGGTAATCAGTGATTCCATTCCCATTACCATTCTGTGCGGTGACTCTGAAAGTGTAATTTCATCAACAAACTCCCCTGCCAGATTCGTAAAAATCAGCTTTGAGTTTCCCGGATCGGCAATCGCGATACGGTCATTATCCACAAATAAAATCTCCGTCGGATTTGAGAACTCCCCTTCTTCTGAACCTGCGTGTAGTTCTGAAACGGTATGTGTGATGAGATTATGGTCATTATCCGTTTCAATCAGGTGCAGCTTCATCGAACCGTAATCAAAAACCGCAATAGTGCCATCATACGGCGAAACAGAGATAATTTCCGGAATAGTGATATCCAGATCCGATAAACTCAGAGAACCAACATGATTCAACGTACCCTCCATCGATCTGTCAAACGTATTTTGCGGAGCAACATCTTCCAGATAAAGCGTAAAAGTCTCCATTTCAGTAGCCGGTTTTTCGGAATTATCCGTAAACCATACCAGCGCAAATACAAGAAACAAAACGGCCGTAAAAGATGATAAGGTATTCATAATGATGGGGTTGAGTTCAGAGATTTACATTAACCTGAATATCGCAATGACATCTCACTTGTAACATAGTGTAAAAAAATATGTACCAATGGCAAGGGGAAATGTAGAAGATGCTGGTTCTATAAACCCTCCAGGGGTTTCAAACCCATGGAGGGTTTCGTTATTATCGCTACGAAATCAGATCAAATTGTCTTACAAATCTAACCCCGCCTCACTCCTCTTTCCGAATCCCGCCAACCTTACTATACCGGTGTTGAAGCATCATCAAACCCAGTATTTGCAGCACAATCCCGGCGCTGATAAATATGGTGAGATGCGTGTCATTGATCTCATGTGCGGCTTGCAGCTCTCCGCCGGAAAGGCTTCTGATCATTAATTCGTTGAAGCTGAACCAGAGCCACGACGACAATAATGCGGCCGTTCCGGTAATTACCACGGCGGCTCCGGCGAATACGAGCGATGATGATCCGCCGTATAGTTTTACGCCAACGGCCCAGCTTCCGAATCCGAAGACGAGCATAAAGAAGGTGAACAGCTGTTTGATGTTGGGGTCAATTCCGGGCATTGGGAACAGCAGCAAAACGGAAATTATGGCGATGGCGCCGGTAATCATAAGTGCGGCACCGAAAATCCGGAGTAGTCCGTCAGGACGTTCCGCCGGCCTGAGTCTGACCCGCCATTTTGCATACCAGGGTTTGAAAAGGGATGCATCCACATTAAAATACTTTTCAACCGGACGCGTAAAAATCAGCCAAAGAGCTATCGGAAACAGAATTATTTGGAGTCCGGAAAGCTGAACAGCGAAATCAAACCCGGAAATCAGCATCATGATCAGAAACAGCAGCGGGTAGCCGATGATCAATACAAACACGGTTTCTTTTCTGGCTTTTGACGCCAGTAAGCCGGCAGCGATCATAAACATGGAGTTCAAAAGTACCGGAAGCCAGACGGTCCATCCCGAATCCAGGTTAGCGAGAAAAAAGTAAAGAAACATCCCTGCCAAAAGAAAGCAGAAGGGTTGAAAAATCAGTATCCCAAAAGGTTTTTTCATGTGGATAGGTATAATAATGAGTGCTTAACCCGGATTATTCACGAAGCAGTAAAATATGTAAAAGCACCGGAAGCATTCCAAAGAAACTGGAAAAAACTCTCCGGCGGAGGTATATTTCAAAAAATTAACCAAACCCGAAATATGAACATCAAACGCGTTACCGGAAAAGAGCTTATCCCCTGGATTCCCGAACTGGCCAGGCTCCGGATCGAAGTATTCCGCGACTTCCCCTATCTCTACGAAGGCAGCCTCAGTTACGAGAAGAAGTATCTTCAAACGTACGTCGAAAGCACGCAGAGCGTAATTGTACTGGCACTTGACGGAAACAAAGCCGTCGGAGCCTCTACCGGAATGCCGCTTTCCGACGAGACGGACGAAGTTATCAAACCATTTAAAGAGGCCGGATTTAATATTGATGAGGTTTTCTATTTCGGCGAATCTGTTCTCGACAATAGCTATCGCGGGCGCGGAATCGGCTTTCGTTTTTTTGAGGAGCGCGAAGCCCACGCTAAAGAACTTGGTTTCAAAACAGCTTCATTTTGTGCGATTGAACGGCGTGAAGATCATCCCCTGAAGCCGGCCGGGTATAAAAATCTTCACGGTTTCTGGCGAAACAGAGGGTATGAAATCCGGACTGATCTGAAGACAGAATTTTCCTGGCAGGATATCGGCGAAGAGACTGAGTCGAAAAAAGAGATGATCTTCTGGCTCAGGAATCTTGAGTAAGCGTAAACGAAATAAAGTGAATCGTCAGCCCTTTCTGCAAATGTTTGGTTTCGTAATACGTCCGGATCTGCAGTAATTCCGGCACTTCGGGCAGGCTGTACACATCGTCAATCTGCTCCTGAACCGTTGCGCCGTACTCCTGCACCGATTTCTGCGTGAAAGCGTAAAGCTCGTCCGAATCTGTTTTCAGATTGACGTGCGCGCCGGGCTTCAGAATATTTTTGTAGAGATTCAGAAACTTTGAGGATGTCAGCCTTTTCGACTCCTTGCTAGATTTCAAATACGGATCAGGAAACGTAATCCAGATTCCGCTGATCTCATTTTCAGAGAAAATCTGATCCAGAAAATCTATTCTGGATCGCAGAAAAAATACGTTCGGAAGATTTTCATCCAGCGCGCGGCCGGCGCCTTTCCAGATTCTTTCACCCTTAATGTCGATACCGATAAAATTCTTATCAGGATATTTTTTAGCCAGCGCTATCGCATATTCACCTTTTCCACAGGCCAGTTCCAGAATGATGGGGTTCTCGTTTCCAAAAACCTGTCGCCCCCAGTTTCCACGCTCATTTGCCATAGTTCCCGGTCTGAGGTGACCCAGATCCCGCACATTTTCGAGCCGCTTCACCTGCTGATAGCGGATAAATTTATCTCGTGCCATATTAATTCCGTTAAGGAGCCAGCCTCCTGATCGACCATAAACCATTTTCAAGGCAATATTCCAGCCGGTCGTGCATTCTGCCGCTTCGCCCCTGCCAGAATTCAATCAGCTCAGGCTTAACGACATATCCACCCCAGTTTTTTGGCATCGGCACCTCTTTGTTTTCAAACTCTTCGCGGAACTGCCTGAAAATGGTCTCAAGCTGTGAGCGACCATGAACAACCGCGCTCTGTTCGGATGCCAGCGCTCCGATCCTGCTGTCAAAAGGCCGCGAATCGAAATACGCTTTTGATTCCTCATACGGAAGGCGCTCAACCGTGCCCTCAACCCTTACCTGACGTTCCAGCTCAAGCCAGTTAAAACAGAGCCCGGCTTTGGGATTTTCCGCGATATGGCGCCCTTTTCTGCTTTTGTAGTTGGTATAGAAAATAAACCCGCGTTCATCGAGCCCTTTCAGCAAAACCGTACGAACTGACGGCATCCCGGTTGGAGACACCGTTGCCAGCGACATCGAGTTGGGCTCCAGCGTTTCGGATTTCAGTACTTCATCAAACCAGGTTTTAAACTGCTCAACCGGATTTTCGGATACATCCTGAATGTCGAGCGATTTCAGCTTGTAATCCCTTCTGAGCTGCGAAAGTTTGTTATCCATCAATCGATTTTGGTAAAATTAAAATTCGTCCTGGCCGAGCGGAACTACGGTCATCTGGTCGATCAGCATGTAATCCGGACGCGTAAGCATAAAGTGTACGACATCAGCCAAGTCATCGGGTACAAGAGCATGCGGCGGGGGGATTGAACCCTCCTCTCTTCCTCCGAATCCCGTGTCGATCAGTCCCGGATTCAACATCATCACTTTTACGTTTTTATCCTTCAGCTCTCTGGCGAGCGATCTCGAGAATCCAGCCAGCGCATGCTTGGATGCGGTATAAACAGCCATATTCGGCAGCGGACGAAAACTCAGGTCAGAAGCAATATTGAGGATGGTTCCGCTCTGCCGGCTGATCATTCCTGAGGCAAGTTTTTTGGTCAGGCGAACCAGTGCGTTTACGTTCAGCTGGAGCGTCAGTTCGGCATCTTCATACGAGCTTTCATCCAGCGATTTGTACCAGCCCGTACCGGCATTGTTGATGAGAATATCAACCGGGCCAAATTCTTTCTCAAAAAACTCGACGGCTTTGTCGATTTCCGCGTTTTGGGTCATATCAGCGCCGAAGCATCTGGCGTTTTCGCCGATTTCATCCCTTAGCTTTTCCAGCGCGCTGAGATTCCGTGCAATCAGAGAAACCCTGCATCCCTCAGCCGCAAGTTTTCTGGCAAATGCTCTGCCCGTTCCGCGCGAGGCTCCGGTAATTAATACGTGTTTTCCTTTCAGGCTTATTGCCATAAAATTTTCCTTTTAAGTCTTTGATTACCCGAAATAATCGGGTTCGTTTCCTGCTTTCCATTTGATATTGCAACCAATCGAAGCCACCTGATGCTCAGGAACCGGCTTTCCGGCCAGCAACATCTCCGCAGCATTTCGGAGATCTTCTCCGGTTACGGGAACATCATTTCCGGGAGTTGCGCCGTCGAATCTGCCGCGGTAGTAGAGTTTACTTTTCTCATCAAACAGATAGATATCCGGCGTGCAGGCAGCGCGGTACGCTTTTGCAGTTTCCTGTGATTCATCGTAGAGATACGGAAAATTGAATCCGTATTTTTCTGCAAAAGCTTTCATTTTATCAGGCGCGTCATCAGGATACTTTTCAATATCATTTGCGCTGATTGCAACGACGCCAACTCCGCGCTTCATCATTTCATGCGAGAACGCTGTCAGTTGCTCAATTACATGAACCACAAACGGACAGTGGTTGCAAATAAACAGTACAAGCGTGCCTATATCCCCTGAAATTTGTTCAAAGTCGAAGTATTTACCGTCAGCATCCGGCAGCCTGAAATATGGAGCCGGTGTGCCTGTTTCTATCATTTCTGATTTTGTTTTAGCCATTGTAACCCTTTTTAAAATTCAAAAAAAAGCACCTGATTTCAGGTGCTATAAAATAAACAATTTCAGCCTTTAGTACGTTCAGGCGTCCAGTGTTGCATTGGGGTTGAAGGTAAGTACAGCCGTATCAATCAGGCGCACAACCGCGGCAGAAGTACTTCCAATAATCATGTTACCAAGAGAAGACCGGCCCAGCGTGCTCATGCAAACGAGGCTGTAATCTCTGCTGAAAACCAGGTTCGTTATGGCTTCACTTACCGAAACACTGCTGATTTTTACTTCACCGCTAACCTGATCTTTTATATCAGAAAAATACTTTTCCTTGAGTTCCTTCACCTTTGTTTCAGCATTTTCAAGACCGGTTATGTCATTGCCTACGGTCAGGTATCCCACTGTGTAGATATGAACCAGGTCAATTCTGGCACCGGTTTTTTCTGCAATTTTTTTGGCGTAAGGAAATACGGCTTCTGATTTCTCAGAAAAATCTGTGGTAAGCAGTATTCTGTTAAGCGGCTTGATCACGGAATTCGCGTCGACCACGATTACAGGAATTGAACAACTGCTCACAACTTTCTTAGCCATTGAGCCAACCATTAACCGGCTCATTGCGCTCTTTCCCTGAGTGGTCATTACTACCAAATCATGGCGGATGGCATTGTGGTTGATGGTATCCAGAACATCACCATAATCCACAACAGGATCTTTGAGCATGTACGACGGCACAACACCACCGGCAATTTCCTTTATCTCATTTTCCTTTAATCGTACAAATTCTTTAATCTTTGATCCGGCTGATTCGCCGAGCATGCTTTTATAATCATCATCTTCCCGTAAAACATACAGCGGGGTGATCGTACCATTAAACAGTTCGGCTATTTCCGTTGCATCTCTGAACGCTTTATTGCTTTGCTCAGAGAGATCGGTCGGGACAAGTATACTCACATTATCGAAATTCATATGCGCCTTCTGGTTTTGATGTTTAAGATTTTTCGGGTGGAATGATTAACACTGACAGCGGAGCCATTTCAACTACGCGAGCTGCCGTACTGCCCATAAGAAGATACTTCAGGCCCGTATGGCCAAGAGTCGGCATTACAATCAGATCGTAGGAACGGCTGTCGACGATTCTCACCAGCGCCTCAGGCACTGAATGATTTGAAATCAGCGTCTCGATTTTTGTGTTTTCAAGATGGTTTGGCAGGAATTTTGAACGAAGACCCGCTATTTCGTTCTCTCTTCGTTTTGCAAGATCTCTGGCCTCAGACATACTGAATCCTTCGTCAAGGCTGATCACATTTACAAGGTGAGCCGAAGCGCCGGTTTGTTTCAGAAGATGATCCGCAAATTCGAATACTTTTTCTGAATGTGCAGAAAGATCTACCGGGATCAGTACTTTTTTAACCTTCTTCAGAGGTTTATCCTTCCTGACCGCAAGTACCGGAACCGGGCTCGTTCGAAGCACCTTATTCGCCACACTCCCCAGAATAGCTTTGTTAAAGCCGGTTCGTCCGTGCGTGGCCATTACTACCATATCAAAATTTTTGGCTTCATCTGCTATCAGCACAGATGGTTCGCCTACGAGCACCACAGGCTCTTTTATATGAGCTTCCA
>PXAI01000133.1 GCA_003567135.1 Balneolia bacterium
AATCCGGCTTCGCACAGCTACGTGAAAGCCAAAACGAAGGCTTGTCTGGATGTGGGGATTGAATCTGACACGCTCACACTGCCCGATACGGTATCGCCCAGAGAGCTGGAAGAGGTTATTGACCGCTACAATAAAGATGATGGAACCGACGGAATTCTGGTTCAGCTGCCTCTGCCGGGTCACATTTCGCCGATGTCGGTGATTGAGTCGATAGATCACAGAAAAGACGTGGACGGATTTCATCCTATGAACATCGGAAGGATGAGTGTCGGGCAACCCTGTTTCAGGCCCTGTACGCCGGCCGGGATTTTTGAGCTGCTGAGTCATTACAGCATTCAAACCAAAGGCAAACACGCGGTTATTGTAGGCGCAAGCAACATCGTTGGATCACCTGCTGCGGTGATGTTCTCCCGGGAAAATGAAACCGGTAAAGCCACCACCACAATTTGCCACAAATACACCAAAGACCTCACTAAACATACAATTGACGCCGATATTCTCGTTGTAGCCGTGGGCATGCCGGGTATGATAACCGGACCGATGGTCAAAGAAGGTGCCGTAATTATCGATGTTGGAATCAGCCGGGTTGCGGATCATACCGCACAGAAAGGCTACAAACTAACCGGCGACTGCGACTTTGAATCCGTCAGCGAAAAAGCCAGCTGGATTACGCCGGTGCCGGGCGGCGTTGGCCCCATGACCGTAGCCATGCTCATGAAAAATACATTGATGGCCGCCAAAAAATCTATCTATCCCGATAAAAAATGAATATGGATTCTAAATTGATGATTCTTCTAACAATAATTGTGATTACCGGACTCGTGTTCTGGTTTATGAATAGAAATATGTCCGGCGTACAAAGCGCGCAGGGTTTGACGTTCACTGAAATGCACGAGAAAAACCCCGGAAAAGTAATTGACGTACGAACCGACTGGGAGCATGCCGCCGGCCATCTTGCTCTCACCGACGCCCAGTACGACTGGAACAGCGGCGAACTCCAGCGCAAGATTATGAGCTACGATAAAGATGAGACCATCTATTTATACTGCCGGAGCGGAAACCGAAGCGGCCAGGCGCAGGCTTTCATGCGTCAGCAGGGGTTTAAAAACGTGCATAATATCGGAGGATACAGCCGCCTGAAAAGGGACGGCGCGGAAGTGGTGGAGTAGCGGGGTTTGGGTAAGAATTCCGCATATCGCTGTTGTAGAGACGCGATGCATCGCGTCTCTACAACAGCGCTACGCAAGATATTGAGGCGCAATAATTTGCGAAATAAATACCTCGTTTACATATCTGATTGCATCAAATATCGGGTCTCGACTTTTACCCTCAGTAAATAACCCAGGCTAAACAAGCGAAATAAAAATTTGGAAACTATCTAATATCAGTATATACTATATGTATAGTATTAACTAATTAGTAAATATGAGAAAATCACTTACCCCACTCGGCGAATCTGAAATGGAAATTCTGCACATTGTATGGAGCAAGCAGAAAGTATCAGTTGCAGAAGTTCACGAAGAAATCCTGAAAACCCGAAAAGTGGCCTATACAACGGTCATGACTATTATGAAAAAACTGGCAGACAAAGGTTATCTGACGTTTATAAAGGATGGCGTGACCTACATTTATAGTCCTGCGCAGCCGGAGAGTGAGGTGAAACACGGTTTGTTAAAGCAAATTGTGAATAAGGTTTTTAAGGGCTCACCGCTTGAGATGGTGCAAAGTCTTGTTGACAATGAAGAGCTTTCACAAGAAGAGAGGCTCAAAATTGAAGAGATTATCAGCAAAATGAACCGGTAACCGAACCTGATATGGAAAGTATATTAATTAATGCGCTTATCCCGGTAGCAGTTTGGACCATAATTGCGGGTTTAGCTACAGTTTGGCTCCGGTACACATCGGTTGGTGATGCGCTTGTGAGGTATCACGCATCATCAGCTATTTTGATGGCTTTGCCTTTGGGGTTGATTGCTGCAGTGTTTTTTTCAACCACCGCGCTTTTTTCATTTCCCGGCTCATCTTTTGTTCCATCAACTATTTCCACGGGCGTTGCGGAATTATCAACTGTAGTCGTATGGAGTAGTGATGTGATGCGGGAATCTGCAAGTTCTGGTTCTGGTATCAGCTTGTTTCAGTTGATTGTCCCGGTTTTCCTTTTGATGGTATTTTTTGGCTTGCTCAGATTGACGCTCATTTATGCACAGTTGAAAAGAGCGCTTGGGAATTCCGAAGAGATCAATGAACCGCGAATTCAGGCCATACTTGACGGGGTTTTATCAACATTGGGGGTAAACAAAAAGACCAGACTTCTGATTTCAACGGAAGCCAAAATTCCATTTACAACCGGACTAAGAAGTCCTGTAATCGTACTGCCATCTGATATCTTGCGAAATCACAGCGAAAACCAAATTCGGATGATTCTACTCCACGAAGCGACGCACATCAGCCGGGGAGACTACGCCGTTCACTTTTTTGAGATGATTGTGCGTCATTTGTTCTGGATGCATCCCCTCGTGCACTCGCTATATCATCAATCGGGTTATTGGCGCGAGGTTTCATGCGATGAAAGCGTTCTTGCCGAACCGGACTCGAATCTGTTTCATTACGCTAAGATGCTGTACGATTTTGCTGCAATTCGACATGAAAAGCGGGGCTTTAAAGCAGCAATGGCGCTCGAAAAAGGCCTTCTCAGACGAATAGAGGCTATAAGTTCTTCCAGCACTCAATCACCAAACCAAAAGGAAAAAACGATGAAAAAAAGCATTATTACAGCTATAGGATTTATGCTGCTTACAGCCGGAATTATGGCCTGTACAGATACCATGAAAAGTTCCGAAACGACAATCGAAGCAGATCAGCAAATTGAAATTGACGGACAAACTCTGAGTGTGTCAGATTTCAGGAGTTCTGTCGAACAGTCCCGAGCGGAGGCGCTTCAGATTTCTGAGGACAGCGCATTTCTTGCACTTCGCGATAATAATGAAACAAAAGAAGCCCTGATGAAGTCTATGGAATATTATAATGACATTCTGGAAATGTTAGACAGAGGTGATGTACAGAAAGCTCTGGATACGTTCAAAGCATACCAATCAGAATATAAAAATTACGCAGATGCACCTCAGCAGGAAACATTTAAAATCATTGAACGTGTTCCGGAAATGATTGGCGGTCAGGCTGCACTTTATGAAAACCTTCGATATCCCGCTGAGGCAGCCGAACAAGGAGCCCAGGGCAGAGTCGTCCTTTCATTTATTGTAAATAGGGATGGCAAGCCTGTAAACATTAAGGTAGCCAGTAGCGCCGGGCATGACCAGCTCGATCAGGCGGCAGTAAAAGCACTATCAGAAATGGAATTCGTACCCGCAATAGAGAACGGTGAAATAGTGGAAGCCGAGTTATTTCAGCCAGTCGTTTTTCGTATGAATGAGTAGATTGAAGAAGCCGGAACCTGGTTAGAATACACATATCAACTGAATTGAAAAACCGCGTAGCCCTGTAGTATAGACATGATGCATCGCGACTCTACTATAGGGATCCGCAACGTAAGTAATATCAATAATATATACGGATTTTGTGAGTTGGTTTTTTATAAGACGCAAAAAATGAACGCGTAATTATCCCACCCATCTAAGAAGAAAAAACTGTTAGCAAGACCAATAAATCAGGCGTGAATAAATAATTTCAGTAATTTGTCTGTATCTGCTCATTAACTCCCTGACACATCAATCCCGAGAAAGATGAAAAGTAGCCTGATAAAAACGATATGTGTGATGTTCCTGACGGCCGGTTTGATGGCATGTTCCGGAAGTAATGAAACGGCCCGGGAAGGTGCTGAGGAAGTTTCAGCAGAACAGGATGCCGATTACGCAGTATTAGATGACGTGCTGATTTTTGAGGGAGAGGTTGTAAGTGTTGCCGATTTCAGGCAGGCTGTAGTAGAAACCACAATAAACGTAACCCAGGTGGCAAGAGAGCAGAGAGAACAGGCAGAAGAAAACGGTGTCGAATTAGAAAGTCCGCTCGATGAAGCCGTTTCCTATTTGCAAAGTTTGATTGTGATGATAGATGAAGGTGATAAGCAAGAAGCAAGTTGGAGATACAGTCATTTTGTCAATAATCTGAGAGATCCTGAAAGCGAACAGGAAGATGTTGATTTCACCCCACCTAAAATGATTGGTGGAGAAGAAGCTTTATACAGAACGCTTCGATACCCTACAGGTGCCCTTGAGGACGGTGCTGATGGTATGGTAACTCTTTATGTTACGGTTGATGAGGTGGGTGATCCAGCGAAAGTACGCGTTGCGCTCAGCTCAGGCCACCCGCTTCTGGACCGCGCGGCCGTTGAAGCCATGTCTCAAATGAAATTCGATCCAGCTACTCAAAACGGGGTAGCCGTAAAAACCAGTTTTGCCAGAAGAGTTGTTTTTCAAATCAGGCGATAATTCAACACTCAAAACTGGAGCGCAGCGACTCCCTTAAAACGCCTCAACGCGTACTTTCTTTGACGAAAGCGCCCATCTTCCCAAAGCTTCCGACAGCGTTTTCAGCATAGCATCAAACTCACGGTCGCTTTCTTCCAGAAGGGTAATTCTCAGCCCGTAAATATCACACGAAAAACTGCTCAGCGGAACCGCGCAGATTCCGTGTGCGGCGAGAAGGTAGTAAGTCAGGGTGAAATCAGACGGATCAACTCCGGCCGACCACTTCCGGTAAAGGTCTTCTCTCTTTGAATTAATGCCTTCGAATGAGAACGGAGTTTCCAGAAGTTCTTTATCGAAGCTGATTACGGAATAGAACGCGCCACCGCCGCCGGTGCAGGTTATGCCGGGAATCTCTTTCAGCGCTTCCTTTACGGCTGCGCTTCGTCTGGAGAAACGCGCGTGATTTTCGTCCAGATACTGCTGGTACCGGACATCCGACATGATTTCCGGAATAACGCGCTGTGGCATCGTGGTGCTGCATACTTCGGTCATTTTCAGCAGATCGACCCGCTCGCAAAATTTTCTGAACGCCTCATCTTTATCGCGGTTATAATACTCAACCCATCCGCAGCGGCTTCCGGGCCACGGAATTTCCTTGGATATGCCTTTCAGCGCGATGCCGGGAACATCGCCGATGACTTTGGCCAGCCGCACCATCTTTCCGGTATGTACCAGATTTTCGTAAATCTCATCAGATATCACAAAGAGATCATTCCTGCGTGCAACGTCAATCATAGCTTCCAGCGTTTCGCGGCTGTAAACGGTGCCCGTTGGGTTATCCGGGTTAATGATCAGAATCGCGGTGATATCGGGGTTGCTTTTAACGATTTCCTCAACTTCTGCCGGATCCGGTTCCCAGTTGTTTTCGGGATGAAGGGGGTAGGTAGTCAGCGGCCTGCGTGTTCGGGCCAGCTCAGCGCCGGAATGCGCCGGATAGGTTGGCGATGGCATCAATATAGTAACGTGACGCGAAGGCACGCTGTAAATACGTGCGATAGCGTCGCCAAGTCCGTTGAAAAACGTAATGTCATCCGCGGAAATCTGAGCTCCGCCGCGAGCGTTGGTTTTATCCGCCAGAAACCTTCTTGTTTCCAGCAAACCTTTAGAATCGCAGTACCCGTAGGTTTTATCACTCAGCGCGTATTTTGAGATAATCAGTTTGACCCATTCAGGAATTCGTGCACCTTTCTGAACCGGATCACCAATGTTTTCCCACCAAACGGGATAACCAAGCTGCTGCAGTTCAAATCCCTTACGGACGATCCCTCTGATTTCGTAACGTATCTCCTGAGCGTCGGGCGGGAGAATCTGATTTCTCATACAAGCAGGTATTCTGTGATAAATTGGTACATGTTATGATATGATTAGATGATAGGGCTAAACAGGGGCAAAAGTCAAGGGTGAATTAACTAAGTAATGCATATATGGACTTTGTATTTAATAATTAAGGGTTAGATTTGTTTTATATTAAATATAAAATTGTAAATTTGGGTTGATGGTTTAAAAAAAGACGGTTTTGCTTCCATTGTGAATATAACTTGTGGTTAAAGCGCATTTCATGTTCAGGACAACAGTGGTTCAGGAGTTCCTGTTGCGTTCCGCATAGATTTTTTTGCTATTCCCACATCATAAATCCATATTCAAAACTTTTTCTTGACATCCCCGATTTTTTATAGGAACTTAACACTGTTAACCAATAATGAAAGCGCTTTTCTATGCCCGATAACAATCATGATCTGCGAAGAACTATCCTGGATACTTCCCGGAGAATGCTCGTAAATGAAGGGTTTACGAACCTGTCGATGCGCAAAATCGCCACGGAATGCGACTGCAGCGCCACAAGTATCTATCTTTATTTCAAGAATAAAGATGCCCTGCTTCATGCTCTTATCGAAGAAGGATTTGATCTGCTTTTTGAAAAGCTGAAGACCGCCGATGATTCGCAGCGTCCGCCTCTCGACCGCGCAAATACCATTTGCCGGGAGTTTATTGATTTCGGGCTCGGTAATCCCGAGTACTATGAAATCATGTTTCAGCTGCATCCAAGGCACATGGAACGGTATCCGGTTGAGAAATTCCGCAAGGCGCGTAAAAATATCGACCTGATCATGTATCTGCTGGAGGATGGCAGCAAAAAAGGCGACTTCCTCATTGAGGAACCTCGCGTGGTTGCAAACGTGATTCTGGCGACCATCCACGGCGCCGTATCGTTGCTTAATGCCGGAAGAATCGACTCCAGGGTCGGAAAAGAAGCTTTTGTTGAAACCGTAGTAGCAAGTGTACTGGCCGGATTGAAAGGCACGGTGATCATGGGAAAGGATCAGCAGCCGGTGGTCAGTTAAAAAGTGAATTTTAATTCAATTCGCATTTTTTAAGACAATAGGTTAACGCTGTTAATCAAGCTCAGCTCAACTTAACGATTAACTCAGTTCAATTCATGAAATCAAAAGAATTCAGCAGCCTTAAACACAAGCCGTTCAGGAATGCGGTGGTGCTCGGTGCAGGAGTTATGGGAGCCCAGATTGCGGCCCATCTTGCAAATGCCGGGCTTTCCGTCCATTTGCTTGACCTGGCATCTGACAAAGGGGATAAAAACGCCATCGTTAACGGCGCGTTCAAAAAAACGCAGAAGATGAAGCCGGCTCCGTTCGTGCGGAAAAACGTGGCCGACCGGATCACGACCGGAAATTTTGAGGATCATCTTGAAGTCGTTGCCAGTGCCGACTGGGTAGTTGAGGCGATCAT